>NZ_JCALDG010000149.1:0-248 GCF_059812735.1 Mycobacterium sp. NGS40 | reverse complement strand
GAGCTGCAGCGGGCACCGCTGGTGACGCTGAGCGCATGGACCATACTCACCCCGGTCTTCGGGGTCGCCTTCAGTTGGGTCCTGCTCAATGATCGGCTCACTGAGATGCAGGGCATCGGCCTGTGCCTCGTTCTGGCTGCGATGCCGATCATCCTGCTGCCTCATCGGCATGCGGACACCGGAAACTAAAGCTCCGGACTTCCGTCGCGCACACAGGGACTGGCACTGGTGTAGAAACATGCGGACCA
>NZ_JCALDG010000148.1:0-259 GCF_059812735.1 Mycobacterium sp. NGS40 | reverse complement strand
CCAGTCTCGACACGTATAATGTTGCCTAGCAACGAGATTCGCATATTTTCACGGTGAATGAGCCGACCCGCCAGAGCCGTCAACGATGCGGCCGCCACGAGGCTCAATTTGATCAGTAACACCCGCCCGTAGGTCGTCGATATCAGCTGAGGTAGTGAGACGACGGCTAACGCAGTGAGGATCCCGGTGGCGACGACAAGTAGATAGGACCACAGGGCTATTCGGACGTAGCCCGTCATCACCGAGCGCGCCGCTACCC
>NZ_JCALDG010000147.1:0-275 GCF_059812735.1 Mycobacterium sp. NGS40 | reverse complement strand
CTCTCGTTCGCCGCTATAGGCGCTGAACCACTTGTGCGGTCCTCGTACTCGCACAGGCCAGTGTCTGCTTTTAAGGGCCGGATGTTTGTCACAGCAATATCCGTTTGGGTCAGCGAATTTCGCGGTCGTGAAAACGTGCCCCACCGGCCCACAGGCCGGCCGCGAAGAGACCCAGCGCACTAAGAAGGCTGATCACGTAAGCGGCGATCTCCACCCAGATGGAGTGAGCGTGAGACAGGTGGGTCATCACGTCGGCAAGGCCGTCGTCGATGAAG
>NZ_JCALDG010000146.1:0-277 GCF_059812735.1 Mycobacterium sp. NGS40 | reverse complement strand
GCTTCATCGACGACGGCCTTGCCGACGTGATGACCCACCTGTCTCACGCTCACTCCATCTGGGTGGAGATCGCCGCTTACGTGATCAGCCTTCTTATTGCGCTGGGTCTCTTCGCGGCCGGCCTGTGGGCCGGTGGGGCACGTTTTCACGACCGCGAAATTCGCTGACCCAAACGGAGATTGCTGTGACAAACATCCGGCCCTTAAAAGCAGACACTGGCCTGTGCGAGTACGAGGACCGCGACAAGTGGTTCAGCGCCTATAGCGACGAACGAGAC
>NZ_JCALDG010000145.1:0-283 GCF_059812735.1 Mycobacterium sp. NGS40 | reverse complement strand
AGCGCACCGCAGCGCCGACATGAACAGCCTCATCACGTTGGGCACCCTGGCGGCCTATGGTTACAGTCTGTTGGTCACCGTCGCCTCTGGGGTCTTACCGGCCGATGTTCGCGACGTGTATTTCGAGGCGGTCGGGGTGATCCTGACCCTGTTAATGCTGGGCCGATTGCTAGAAGCCCGCGCCAAGGCTGGCACCGGTGAAGCTATCCGCGCGTTACTCGGGTTGCAAGCCCGCACCGCCCGTGTCGTGCGCGAGGGCATCGAAACCGAGCTTCCCGTCGAC
>NZ_JCALDG010000144.1:0-283 GCF_059812735.1 Mycobacterium sp. NGS40 | reverse complement strand
ATCGACGGGAAGCTCGGTTTCGATGCCGCCCCGCACGACACGGGCCGTGCGGGCTTGCAACCCGAGTAACGCGCGGATAGCTTCACCGGTGCCAGCCTTGGCGCGGGCTTCCAGCAATCGGCCCAGCATTAACAGGGTCAGGATCACCCCGACCGCCTCGAAATACACGTCGCGAACATCGGCCGGCAAGACCCCAGAGGCGACGGTGACCAACAGACTGTAACCATAGGCCGCCAGGGTGCCCAACGTGATGAGGCTGTTCATGTCGGCGCTGCGGTGCGCC
>NZ_JCALDG010000143.1:0-293 GCF_059812735.1 Mycobacterium sp. NGS40 | reverse complement strand
AGCGGCGATGCCTGGGTCAGTCGCCGGGTGACCACCAACGGGGCGGTCTGCGTGGCCTGGCAGCAGGTCAGCATCGGGCGCTACTACGCCGGTGCGCGCTGCGATGTCCACGTCGACGGCCAGCTGCTGCGGTTTTGGATCGGGGATCAATTAGTCAAAACCACCGCCCGCCGCAGCACCGGCGAGGTACGAATCAAACGGGCCATGCGCACCAGCACAGGACCCTAAAACACAACACGAGTGTCAAGGATCAACCGAAACAGAAACGTCACCCATCAACCGACTCTGAACAG
>NZ_JCALDG010000142.1:0-307 GCF_059812735.1 Mycobacterium sp. NGS40 | reverse complement strand
ATGTATCAGCGGATAGCGCCGATTCCGAGATCCGTGGAACGGCCGAACACCGAGACCGGGCGCTGGCTGGGCTGAGCGGGCGTGTGATCAAAGTCGGCGCCGGCAACGGAATGAACTTCGCGCATTACCCCGGGACCGTGGCCGAGGTCGTGGCGGTCGAGCCAGATGATCACTGCGACGATTGGCCAAACGGGCCGCCGCTAACGAAGTGACGTTGTCGGCGCTGATGGAGCTGATGGGAAAGATCTTTTCGCCGAAGAATCGGCCAACGTTGTCCTACGGTGCGGCCAATTGTCCTGGTGCGAGG
>NZ_JCALDG010000141.1:0-320 GCF_059812735.1 Mycobacterium sp. NGS40 | reverse complement strand
AGCTGTAGATGAAGCGCTAGGGCCGACTAGACGCAGCGTGCTGCTGTCCTAGTGGCGAATGAACACGCTGCAGCGGCCGGCACGGACCATAGGCCGGCCAGTTCCTCGTTGCAGGCTGGCCTCAATCAGCGGCGTTATCGTCGCGCCGCGTAACGGGAGATTCGCCGTCGCCGCATCGCAGCGTCTCGGCTGGCCCGACGTCCACATCCGATGGTGGTAGTGCGGGCAGAACTTAGCGGCGGGTGAGCACGGCAAGTGCACCTGAGAGCGCGGCTGCGGTGTTGGCGTCCAACGGCACTTCGGCCTCGGCGGCGGCGACA
>NZ_JCALDG010000140.1:0-320 GCF_059812735.1 Mycobacterium sp. NGS40 | reverse complement strand
CGTCGCCGCCGCCGAGGCCGAAGTGCCGTTGGACGCCAACACCGCAGCCGCGCTCTCAGGTGCACTTGCCGTGCTCACCCGCCGCTAACTTCTGCCCGCACTACCACCATCGGATGTGGACGTCGGGCCAGCCGAGACGCTGCGATGCGGCGACGGCGAATCTCCCGTTACGTGGCGCGACGATAACGCCGCTGATTGAGGCCAGCCTGCAACGAGGAACTGGCCGGCCTATGGTCCGTGCCGGCCGCTGCAGCGTGTTTATTCGCCACTAGGACAGCAGCACGCTGCGTCTAGTCGGCCCTAGCGCTTCATCTACAGCC
>NZ_JCALDG010000014.1:0-181908 GCF_059812735.1 Mycobacterium sp. NGS40 | reverse complement strand
GCGCGTAGTGCAGGTATCGGCAACGAACTGTCCGGTCGATGGTTTCAACCCTCGACTCCGGGTTATCCCTGGCAGGAACCGCGGACACCGGGCCCGCGCCGGGGACAGTGAGGTGAGGGAGAAGATGGGCCATCGAATGTCGGGCATTCTCACTTTTCTCCGGAATGGGTACCCCACCTGCGCGCCGCCGGTTGGCTACCTTTCGCTGCTGGCCTTATTGCCGCGCCGCATCTCCGAGGACGAAGTCTGCGAAATCGCCTGGGACCTCTCGGTGCGCGGGTGTCCGGTCGATGACGCCGATATCGGCGTGGAGATCACCCGGAACATCCATGAAATGCCCTTGCCCGAAGATATCGAGCGGGTCCGGCGGCGACTCATTGCGATTGGCGGGCCGGATACGATTGCTCACGACGGATAATCAGGTTGATTCGAGAACGTCTGTGCGCCAGTGCTATTCGTAGCCGGGTATAGCGCGGCACCGTTGGCTGTCGCGCCAAACGGGCAGTCACTCGCGATCGAGGTCGACCACCAGCGGCCGATGATCGGAGATCGACATCGGCTCGGTCTCAATCGTGGTGCCGCACAGGTCGCGGTCATCGGTCAGGATGTGGTCGAGCTGGCGGTCCGGGACCTCCGCGGGAAACGTGTCGGCCGTCGCGAGCGCCCGCATGCCCGACCAGCGATGCACTGCCGGCGGCGTCATGTTGAGGTCACCGGTCAGTAGCCGCGGACCGGGAAATCCGCGCAAATCGTGGATCAGGCGGCGCAATTGGCGCCGGTTCCAGCCGGGCACGAAGGACAGATGCGTGTTGGCCACGGTCAGCGGACCTAATGGTGTGTCCAGCCGGGCAATGACGGCCGCTCGGGGTTCTTCGTCGACGACCATCACCCGGTTGGGACCGGGCAGGTACATCGGAAATCGCATCGGAATCCGGGGCAGACGCACGACTTGCCAACTGGCCGCGGGGAATCGGGACAGCAGCGCGATTCCGTATGCAGCGGTCCCGGGTTGTTCATCGCCGGTGGCGGCCATCCATGTCGCGCCTGGCGTGCCGGAGATCGCGGCCACGAATCGGTGTTCCACTGCTCCCATCGCTTCGGCTGCCAATGCGGTGAGGTCGGCTCGCGAGGACCGCTCCTGGTCACAGTCGACTTCCTGCAACGCCAGTACGTCGGGATCCAGGCGTCGCACGCAGTCCAGGAGCCGCTGCGGGTCGACTCCGTCGCCCACGGTGCGGCCGTGCAGGATGTTGAAGGTCGCTACGCGCATGGACTTTCGGCTTCCGATTTCCCGCTACCGGGCTCCGGGCACTTTTTCGCGTGCCGCCACCGAGCCGCCGTCGCCGGTATCGAAGACCTCGACGACGACGTCACGGTCCTGGTAGCGGCCCAGCGATGTCAGGCCCGGTGTTCGCGCGATGATCGCATGGGCCGCGTCACCGGTAAGCGGGTAGTCGGCCACCGGGTGGCGCCAGTGTGCGGCGACAACATTCGCGCCGGCCTGCAGCCGAACGCATTCCCGGGCCAACACCGCGGCAAGCGTCTCCGCTTGCAGGTAGTAGGCGATTTCGCTGAGCACGAGCAGATCGAAGGGGCCGGACGGCCACGAAGCATCGAGAGAAGACCGGGCCAGCGTCACCCGGTCCCGGCACCCGGCCTGCTGCAGCCGTGACTCGGCGGCACGTACCGCCGCGTCGGCCACATCCACCGCCGTCACGTGGTCACAGCGCTGTGCCAGCTGCGCGGTCAGCACCCCGATCGAACAGCCGGGCTCGAAGGCATGCCGATAGCGGCGATTGGGCAGCAGGGCCAGCGTGATCGCGTACTTGCGCTGCTCGTACCATCGCGTCGATAACTGCCACGGATCGTCGGCGTCGGCATACATCTGGTTGAAATATGTGTCGGGGAGGCGGGCGCTCAGCGGAACGTCACCTCGCCCACGGCCATCAGTCGCGGCAGGACGTAGGTCGGCAGCACCGGTGGCGAGCCGGCGCTCGATTCGAATTGGCTGCGAAAGCACTGCGCGGCACGGCGTTTGCGGACCACCGCCCAATCGGGCATCGGTGAGGAACGCGCACGATCCCACGGCACCGCGGGATCGTGGGGAATAGCCCAGTGCCACATCCAGATCGGATACTCCAGCAACACGGTGTCGGTGCGTGCGCAGGCCGTGGCGGCGGCGCGTCCAACCGCCTCGTGATCGGGATGTCCGTCACCTCGCCAGGTGGCGGCGCACCAGGGTCGCACGTCGGCTCGATCGAGGATCTCGACGAGCAAATCGGTGAGCTTGTCCTCGTAGTCGGCCAGCTGGCCGTCCGGCAAGCCGAGCGAAACCGGTGGCGAGACTCCCAAAATGCTTGTTGCTCTGCGCAATTCGTGCTGTCGTGTCGCCTCCATGCGCTTCTGGTCCAATGGTGTCGCTCCGGGGTGTGCCGCGCCGCCGTCACTGACCGATACGACCTGAACGTCGACGTCGGCTGCGACCAACTGGGCGATCGTGGCGCCCAGGCCGAGTGTCTCGTCGTCGGGATGGGGTGCGACGACGACCAGCCCCGGGCACTCGGTGAGATCCAGTGGCGCAACGGGTTGGTCGTTGAGCGCGGTCAGCCACACCGGCGCAGGTGTACCGCTGTGGGTCAGCGGCTTGGCCGCGAACCTGGCGCAGTTGCTGGTCGACAGTGTCTTCACGTCACTCTCAGCGCCGCTGCCCCGCAAGCTCCCCGAGCGCGGCCAGATCCCGCTCGGCGTGGCTTTGCCGGATGTAGATGCTCAAGTCGGCCACCCGCTGGGCGTGGCGGCCATCCTGGCACAGGGGGCCGGGTCCCAACGCGCGGCCGGTCCGGGTGATCGCCTCGTCGGCGGCGTGTTCGACGATCGCCCGCACCCGGCGCGCCAGCAGCTCGGCGCTGTCGGATCGGTCGAACGGGTCGGCGTCGACCTGGGCTGACGCGGTGCTCAGCATCGCCTCGCCGGCCGCCAGCGCGGCGTCGACGGCACCCAGATGTGCCAACGAGTAGGCGTCCGCTGATTCACTTGCGGCACAGCGATATAACGGCTCGGCAACCCGGCGGGCACCGCCGAGCCAGCATGCCGCCACGCCGATGGCGCCATGCCAGAACCCGGGCCGGCTCAGATAGTCACCGGGATCGCCGATCGCCACGGCCTGGGCGTTGGTGAACTGCACCGGCCGGGTGTCACTTCCGGCCATCCCGGCGTTCCACCACGTGGACGGCAACGCCTTGACCGCGGGGTCGACGACGGCGACCGCGAAGAGGCCTCGCTCGCCGTCATCGAGCCGGGCGGTCACCAGGGCATGAGTGCAGAACCCGGCGCCCGAGCACCACACCTTGGTGCCGTTGAGCACGAATGCCCCCTTGACGTTGGTGGCCGTCACCACCGCATCGGGTGACTCGGCCGCCCACACCCCCCACAACTGGCCGAGATCGGGTGGCTTGCCACCTAATTCGTCGAGGATCGCAACGGCGTCGACGTGGGCCTCCACGATGCGGGCCGCAACGACGTCTTCTTCGGCCAGCAGGGCCAGACGTTGCCAGCGTTCCAGCGTGCGTCCCGACGCGGGCAGTGGCAGTTCGAGTCGTCCGGAATCCAGCCAGTGCTTGATCAATCCCGCGGTCACGCGTGATCTCCTGCCGCCGTTCTCCTCAATTGCCTTAACTCGTAGGCGAATCCGTGCGGGGCTCGGGCCTGGGTTCGTGCCGAGGTGATGACCGACAGCTCGGTGTCGCGGTGAATGCGATAGCCGACAGCTTTGAATCGCTCGACCAGGTCGACGTCCTCCCCGCAGGCCAGTGCGCGGAAGCCGCCGAGCCGCCAGTACGCGCGGGCACTGAAACCCATGTTTGCGCCGTGAATGTGGTCGTGCTGGTCGCTCAGACGAGCCTCGTAGGCCTGCGTGTAGCGCTCCGCCGTGTCGGGCGAATGCTCGCGCCAGTCGGTGATACGCACCACGCCCAGAACCATGTCCGCACCAACCCCGAGCTGATGGATCAGCCAGCCCGGGTCGACTCGGCTGTCCGCGTCCGTTGTGGCATACCAGCACTCGTCTTCATCGCTACACAGCGAGCGGCCATAGCCGAAACCGGCCGCCCGCGCGGCACCCACGTTGTGGGCGTCGACACTGATGAAGTGCACATCGGGCCCATACTCGCCGGCCAGCAGCGCGCTGTCGTCGTCGCTGGCGTCCAGAACCACGACGATGGATACCGGCATCGGTACGCACAGCGCACTGGTCACGACCGCACGCAGACACGCCGGGAGGTGCGCCTTCTCGTTGTGAGCGGGGACCACCACGACGACGCGATCGTAGCTGCGAGGCGACGGCACAGACATAACTGGCGATTGCCCAATTCGCCACTGTTTAAACAGATGACAATCGGGTTGCGTGCGCCGTGGGCCGGGTATCACCTAGTCACATGGCATCTACGGCAGCACCAATCGAATCGGACGGCGGCTCGGCGCGACTGCGCGAGGCGTTGCGGGGTGCGGCATCCGCACTCAAGGAGAACGGTCCGCGCTTCGCCTTGGCAGGCAGTTATGCGTTATGGGCGTACGGCGCACCTGAACCCAGCCATGACGTTGATCTGGTAGTCGCCGAATCCGACGTGGCCGCCGCGGCCGCCACGCTGCGCGGCGCGGGGTTCACGATCGAAAACCCGCCGGAGGATTGGCTGTTCAAGGCTTGCATTGGCGAGACGTTCGTAGACGTGCTGCACCGCGTGAACGGTGAGCCGGTGGAGGCGGCGACGCTGGATTTTGCCGAGCAGCGTGACGTGCTGGCAATCGCGATGCCCGTCTTGCCGCCCACCATGGTGTTGATCCAGAAGTTGCGTGCCCTCAACGAGCACCACTGCGATTTCGCAAAGTTGCTACCCCACGTGCGCGCGATCCGGGAACGGCTCGACTGGGCCAGCATCAGATCACAGACCGCCGGCAACGATTACGCGGTGGCCTTCTTGGTACTCGCCGGCCGGCTCGGGCTCACCGGCTGAACGCCGGCGGTCAGTGGTTGCGCAGTTTGGCGACCAATTTGTCCTTCGTCAGGCCTGAATAGCCGGACATACCAAGTTCTTTGGCGCGCTTTTTGAGCTCCGGCACCGTCCAGTCGGTGTACGAACCGGACTTGCCGCCCTTGCGGCCGACCGAAGACGTGCCCCGAGCGGCGGCGGCGTTGGAGATCCGTGCCGCTTTCTCCTCGGAGTTGCCCTGCTTACGCAGCTCGCGGTACATCTTCTCGTTTTTGATCGACGGGTTGGGCACGATGGTCACCTTCCTGTCATCGATGGGATACTTTGGCCAGAATTCCCGGCTTGACCGCGGTGAAACCACGGCGGCGAAACTCCTGTCCATCACCGATGCGGTTACCTATCCTTGAGTGGGGTAGTCGAAAATGGTGAGTCCAGCGCCCGGCAACGGCCTTCGCGGTGTGGTGGCTATTGGTGCCTCGGCGGGTGGCGTCGAGGCACTGTCGAAGCTGGCTGCCGGGTTGTCGACGGACTCGCCGTACGCCTATGTGATGACTTTGCACATCCCCGCCGGTGCGCCGAGCATCCTGGCACGCATCATCAACCGCAGCGGACCGCTGCCCGCTGTCAACGCGGAGAATGGCGCGGCGCTGGAGCCGGGCCACATCTACGTGGCACGGCCAGACCGTCATCTGCTGGTCGACGATTGTCGCGTCGTGCTGTCGCACGGGCCAACCGAGAATGGTCATCGACCAGCAATCAATGCGCTGTTTCGCTCGGTTGCGTTGGCGTTCGGGCCACGCGCGATCGGGGTGCTCCTGTCGGGCGTGCTCGACGATGGCGTCCTCGGGCTGGACGCGATCCGGTCGCGCGGCGGGATCACCATCGGCCAGTCGCTCGATGATGCGCTGTTCCCGTCGCTGCCCGGAAAAGCGCAGGACGCTGGTGTATTGGATCAACAGGCTGCGGCGGCCGACATCGGAGAAGTGCTCGAAGCGCTGTCGCACCGTGAGATCAAGGAGCTGAATGTGGAGCCTGATAATCGGATGGAGTTGGAGAATCGCATCGCGATGACGGCCCGATTCTCGACGAATTTCGATACCCAAGATATTGGTCCGGCGTCGGGATACACCTGTCCGGATTGCAATGGATCACTAGTTGCGCTCGGGGAGAGGCACTTTCGTTGCCGAGTAGGTCACGCATGGACGCCGGACGCGCTGCTGGCCGCTCGCGACGATGAAGTCGAGAGTGCGTTGTGGATCGCCCTGCGCAGTCTGCAGGAAAAAGCGAAGCTGGCCCGGCAACTTGCCGACAGCGTCGGACACGGTCCGCTCTTTGTCCGGTACAGCGCGCGGGCCGAGGAAACCGAACGCGCGCTGAGCATACGCAGCGAACGGCTGGCGGCGACGAGTTCCCGCGCAGACGAGTTGGGCGATGTCGGTGGTTGACTCATCCGTCCAGGTCGGCGTTGAACGTCGCGGAGATGTCGCCGTCCTGACGATCGGCGGAGTGCTCGACGGCACCACCTACCGGAGTTTGCGTGATGCCGTGATCAAAGCCGCCCTGGACGAGCCGCGCGCGGTGATCGTCGATGTCAACGAGCTGTCGGTGCCCGCCGACTCCGCGTGGTCGGTGTTCACCAGCGCTCGTTGGCATGTCAGCACCTGGCCGGACGTGCCGATCCTGCTGGTGTGTGAAAGCCTGCGGTCTCGGCGCGCGATCAGCGCAAACGGTGTCTCCCGGTACGTGCCGGTGTACGGCGACCACCAGGCCGCGGCCGACGCCGTGCTGGATCGGTCATGTGACGGCCGCCGCCGGGCGCGGACACAGCTTCCCGCCAGGGCGGTCAGCGTGGGCTTGGCCCGCGCATTGATCTCCGAGTGGCTGACCGGGTGGGCCCAGGGTCACCTGATTCCGGTTGCGGGCACGGTGGCGACGGTCTTCGTCGAGAATGTCCTCGACCACACGGACAGCGCGCCGGTGCTGATCGTCGAGAGCTATCGGGACACCGTCACGGTCGCAGTCGAAGATGACAGCACGGAGCCGGCGGGCCGGCTCGAAACCGACGCCGGCACCGCGACCCTTTCGGGTCTATCCATCGTCTCGGCGCTGTGCCGTGCATGGGGCAGCACTCCCACCTCGTCGGGCAAGACGGTTTGGGCACTGGTCGGTCGCGAAAACGAGCTCTAGCACCGCGAGTAGTGTTCAAGTCCTCAAGCAGCCGATCTTCGAGGGACTTCCATGGACGACACCACCGACGAGTCGTTTGAGGCCTTGCTGAGATATCTGCGGGATTCTCGTGGATTTGACTTCACCGGCTACAAACGGACGTCGTTGATGCGTCGCGTCCGTCATCGGATGGAGCATGCCGGCTACAGCTCCTACGAGGAGTACCTCGACGTCTTGCAAGCCAGTTCGGACGAATTCGCGGCGCTGTTCAACACCATCCTGATCAACGTCACCGCGTTTTTCCGTGACGTAGAGCCCTGGGAATTCGTCCGGGACGAGGTCATTCCGCGGCTGCTTGCCGAGCGGGGTCCCACCGACCCGATCCGGGTATGGAGCGCGGGATGCGCGTCCGGACAAGAGGCGTACACGCTGGCCATGCTCATGGCCGACGCACTTGGGGCCGACGAATTCCGGCAGCGGGTCAAGATCTATGCGACCGATATCGACGAAGAGGCGCTCGCCGAGGCCCGCGTCGCGTCCTACGACGCCAAAGCCGTCGAGTCGGTACCGCCAGAGATGCTGGCGCGCTACTTCGAACAGGTCAACGGCCGCTACGTGTTCCACAAAGATCTGCGTCGCGCGGTCATTTTCGGCCGTAACGACCTCGTCAAGGATGCGCCCATCTCTCGAGTCGACTTGCTGGTGTGCCGTAACACCCTGATGTATCTCAATGCCGAGACTCAGCGAAATGTGCTGGGACGCTTGCATTTCGCGCTCGGTCCGCAAGGCACGTTGTTCCTGGGGCACGCCGAGATGTTACTGAGCCACGGTGACCGCTTCACTCCGCTGAACTTGCAGAACCGGATCTTTCGCAAGGCGGCCGGGACCCACGGCAACGTGGATCGCTACGATCCGGCGGCGGCGTTCTACGATCGCCACGGTGACTTGCAGGGCCTGATGACGGTGCGCGAGTTGGCTTTTCGCGCCAGCCCGGTGGCGCAGATCGTGGTCACCGGCG
The DNA here is from genome assembly GCF_059812735.1 of Mycobacterium sp. NGS40. Lineage (NCBI taxonomy): Bacteria > Bacillati > Actinomycetota > Actinomycetes > Mycobacteriales > Mycobacteriaceae > Mycobacterium > Mycobacterium sp. NGS40. The sequence continues at coordinate 173,739 of NZ_JCALDG010000014.1, read as the reverse complement.
AGGACACCGTCGCGATGATCAATCAGCAGGCGGAGAGCGTCTTCGGTTTGTCGGCTCGCGACATCGGCCGCCTGCTGCGTGATCTCGAAGTCTCCTACCGCCCCGTCGAGCTGCGCGCCTACCTCGAGCAGGCGAAGGTCGAGCGGCGTTCGGCGCGGATTCCGGACGTCAAATGGCAGCGGCCCGGCGCCGAGACGGTGTGGTTCGAGATTCATGTCAATCCTCTGGTCGACGCCGAAAACGGCTTGCTCGGGGTGTCGATCGTGTTCTTCGACGTCACCGCGACGCGTGCCCTACTGGACAAGGTCGTGCAGACCAACCGCCAGCTGGAGGCAGCCTACGAGGAGTTGCAGTCCACCAACGAGGAGCTCGAGACGACCAACGAGGAACTGCAGTCCACGGTGGAGGAACTCGAGACCACCAATGAGGAATTGCAGTCCACCAACGAAGAGCTCGAGACCATGAACGAGGAGCTGCAGTCCACCAACGACGAACTGCACACGATCAACGACACACTGCGGGAACGCAGCCTGGAACTCGACGACGCCAAGAACTTCCTGGATTCGCTGACCAACTCGATGCAGCTGGGCATGGTCGTGGTGGACCGCGAGATGAAGGTGGTGGTGTGGAACCGCGGCTGCGAGGACCTCTGGGGATTGCGGGCCGATGAGACGACCGGCGCCAGGCTGACTTCGCTGGATATCGGGCTCCCGTTGGAGACCGTGCGGCCACTGATCGGCAACGCGTTCGTCGACCAGGACAGCGTCGGTGAAACCGTGGTGGACGCGGTCAACCGGCGTGGCCGGGCGGCGCGAATTCGGGTGACGTGTACGTCATTTCGTTCGGGGGATGGAGCCGTCGGAGGGGCATTGCTTCTGATGGAGGTTCTAAGCGAGCAGCGGCCTTAGTCACCGGTTGCCCGGTCGGCTGCCGCATGGTTGGCGGCCTGCCGTGCTTGCATGGCCCGACGCAGCGACTCTTCGGCGCGGCGTCGGGCGATAGCCACCGATTGGGCCGTGGCGCCGAGTCCTGCCGCCAGATCCCGACGCCGACGCTGGAGTTCGGCCGCGCGCCGGCGCGCGGCCTCGGCGCGACCCGCCGGAGTATTGGCGGTGCGGTTCAACGACAGCCGGTTCAGGCCGCCGCGCGGTGGGCCAGTCACTTCCTCGGTTTCCATCGCCTCTCTTTCCTCACCAGTGGTGTCGTCGATACTCGGCATTGAGTTTGCGGCCTCGGCTTCGGCCGATGGGCACGGGGGAGGGGCGCCCTCGACGATGCTGGCCAGGACATCGCCGATGACGTTAATCGGCAAAACCAGATCGGCACCGGCCTGGGCCGCCGCGATGGGCATCGAGGGATATTCGGCGGTATCCGGGCTTTGTGCGATGGCGAAGGCGCCGGCCCGCTTCATCGCCGCGACTCCTTCGGCGCCATCCCTGCCGGAGCCCGACAACACCACGGCCAGTCCCCGTGGCCCGTATGAGGCGGCCACCGACGCCAGCAAAACGTCGAAGCGGTGCTCGGTGGGCGACCGCATTCTGCGCAGTCGGCAGCAACCCTGCGGTGTCACTTCCATGTGCATATCCGGCGGGCACACGATCACGTGGCCCGGTTCGACCATTTGCCCGTCGCGCGCCCAGCTCACTCGATGACCTGTGGACCTGTGCAGAATCGTCGGCAGCACGCTGGATTGCCCGCCGAGATGTTGTTGCACGATGACGGCTGCGCCGAAATCCGCCGGCAGGTCACCTAGGAGCGCCGATAACGCGTTCAATCCACCTGCCGACGCCAACAGCACCACCACTGCCACCCCAGGGCGGTGCTCGCCGGTCGTCATGCGGTCCAGTGTCCTCCTACCGGTGCTCTCGCCGCAGTCCCCGGCGGCCGCGGTATCCGCGAGGCGAAGTGGTTCGCCGGTCGGCGAAAACGCCGGCGCTTACGGGTTTGGGTCGACATTTATCTGGGTACGGCCCTGTGTCGCGGGCGCCACGGCGCTGCGGCGCACCGCGCGTGGAGTACTTCGACGCAAGTTCGAACCGGCTACGGAAGGACTTTGTCGTGAAGATCGCGATCGTTATCGGCGACGACTTCGTGGGTGACGACCCGGCGCGCCTCAGTACCGCACTGACCGCCCTGGGTCACGACGTCACGGTCTACGTGCGGCAACGGGATCGGCGTACCGAGCAAAAGCGGCCCGACCGGGGCTATCGCATCGTCTCGGTGCGCGTCGGTCCCGGTGCGGCGCGGTCAGCGGCCGACGCCTTGCCGTTCGTCGGGCATTGGGCGGCCACACTTGACCAGCAGTGGTCACGCGATCGACCCGATATCGTGCACGCATTTGGCTGGTTGGGCGGGATGGCGGCGCAGCTGGCCGCACGACGGAGTGGCCGGCTGACTGTCCAGACTTTCCAGGGCTTCACCGCGTTGTCGGCGACACCCGGGACCGCGACGGGTGAAGACGCGGCGCGTGCGCGCCTGGAGCCGCTGTTGGCACGCAGCGCGGGCTGGGCAACCGTCGAGAGCACTTCAGAACTCGAGACGGTCGCCAGATTGCGGCACGGACGGGAGCGGGCGTCGGTTCTCACTGGGGGCGTCGACGTCAAGCGCTACACTCCGGTGGGCCCGGCGTTCGACCGTACCGACGTCTACCGTATTCTGTGCTTGGCACCAAATGCATTGTCGGGCAATGGTTTTGACATCACAATCCAGGCCTTGCCCCGGGTCCCGGCGGCCGAGGTCGTGGTCGCGGAAACCGAGTCGACCAACCGCAGAAACGACGAGGCGCGAGCGAAGCTGAAACAACTCACCATCGAGTTGGGGGTGGCCGACCGAGTGCGATTCCTGGGTGCCGTTCCCGATAGCGAATTGCCGATGTTGTTGCGATCCGTCGACGTCGTCGCGTGCACACCGCGCCGGCCGCCGCGGGCGACGGCGGCGTTGCAGGCCATGGCGAGCGGAGTCGCCGTAGTCGGCGTGCCCGTCGGTGTGCTCAATGATGTCGTCGTCACCGATGTGACTGGCCATCTGTTGTCGGACGACAGCCCCAAAGAACTGGCGACTGCCTTGAGAACGCTTGCCGCGGAACGGTTTCGTTGTGAGGGCATGGGCGCGGGGGGCAGAAGCCGGGCAATGTCACGCTACACGTGGGATCGGATTGCGCTGGACTCCCTGGCCATTTATGGGAGACTCAGTGCGGGACACTTGCCGTCGGGACGGCAAGCGAAGGCGATGGAAGAGGTCACACGGTGACCGGTACGCAGTCTTTCGGTGACTTCACTACACCGACGGCGAAGTCATGACCAGCGTCGCCGAAAAGTCCGTCGGCGTATCCGATGGATCGCCTGAATCGCGCAATGCCGACTACGGGGCCGCCCGTGACCCCGGAAGGTTGTCACGGCCGGCCGCACTTCGGCACGAGCAATTTCGCACGTTCGATCCGGGCCAAGCGCGTCGCTTCTTTGCCGCCGCCTACACGCCGGGTTGGCAAGTCATGGGTCTCGCCAGAGGATCGGCCGTTACCCACCGGCGTTGCGATACCGGCTCGCTGCATTTCGACGAGGTTCTGATTCAGGGCCGGGTCAGGTGCGAAATTCCCGGGGCGACATCGGTTCTCGTGATCCAACCCCGTGCCGGTTCGTTATCCACCGCCATAACCGCGGCCAGCGAGTCCGAGTACCCGGTGCTCGTCGCCGACGGTATGCCCTGTGTGCTCCAAATCAATTCCGCGCAATTCGATGTCGTCAGCATCGGGGAAGACGTGCTGCGCAAGGTCGCCGCCGGTCACCATGCGCCGTTGCCGCAGAAGATCCGGTTCTTGGACCCGCGCCCGCGCTCGCTCGCCGCCGCCCGGGCCTGGCACCGGGCAATGGATTACGTCACGGCCACGCTGTCGTCGGCCGATACGGCGCAACAGCCGCTGATCGCCGCATCGGCGGCCGCCGTAATGGCGACCGCACTGCTCGAGTGCTACCCGTCCACCCTGACCGCGGACAGCGACGTGCTGAGCGACCCGGAGGTACCGGAAGCACTAAAAGACGCTGTTTCATTCATCCACCGAAACGCGGCGAGCGACGTAGGGATCCACGATGTCGCGGCCGCATTGCGCCTGACGCCCAGGGCGGTGCAATACCTGTTCAAACACCAACTCGACACCACTCCGACGCGATACATGCGGCGCGTTCGGCTACACCGCGCGCATCTGGACCTGTTATCCAGCGACCGTTCCACGACTACGGTCGGCGAGATCGCACAGCGGTGGGGCTTCGTACACACCGGTCGCTTCGCGGTGCAGTACCGGCAGACCTATGGCCAGAGCCCGCATACCACGTTGAGGCAACTGGACTAGCGCGTCGTGCGGCGCATCGAATCAACTTCGTTTGAGGGATAACGATGTCGCGCGGCGAACCGCTGGTATTTGTCAGCTCAAATTGCCGATGGGAAACCTACTGCGTAGCTTGCCATTCTGATATTGCACATGGGCGTGTGCCGTCATGCGAGCATGCGGGACTCAGGTATTGTCGCTAGGCTCTGGTCAGGTTGAGTCCACAGCTGCCGACATCTTCGGGGCCACCTGGACATCGTTGTCACCCGCCCTGTCGCCAATCCACTCAAGATGGGCGCAATTACATGACTGCTTTACCTTTTCGACATGCACCAGACTTTCGTGGGCAACCACGTTGCCGCCATCTGATCGATTGCGCTGGGGCGCAATTACATGTGCACGCGCGCAGTTTGGCAACCGTCTTGCGCGTGGACGGTGAAATAGACGCATCGAACGCCGACCTGCTGGGCGACGCGATCCGCCGCTATTCGCGGCTGAAAGCTCCTCTGATCCTGGACCTCAGCGAGCTGGATTTCCTTGGCATGGCTGGATTTCGGATGCTGCTTGTCCTCAACTGCGAACACCGGCGGGCCCACCTCCACTGGAGTGTGGTCACCGGCGCGCGGCTGGATCGTCTTACCCGCGTGGTCCCCAACCACGGTCTACCGCTTGTCGATTCGGTCCCGGAGGGACTTCAGCTGGTCGACGACCGGATACAGGCGCGGCGTCGGTGCCATAGGGGCGCAGCGCGCCAACACGAACCTCAACGGAAAACCGCCTGACGCGGGCTACGCCGTCTTCGCCAGCGCGGAATGAGACACCTTGTCGCCCTTGGCTACTCTACGAATCAACATGCGAGTCGCCTTCTCGAGTATCTCCTGCGCCGCGTCGGGCCGACGCGCACGCTCGGCGCGCTGCGCGGCGGCCCCGATGGTGAGTCCTTGCTCGTAGCCGACGACGACACGCGGATCGACGTACGAGCCGCGTGCCACCGCCGCAGTGTTGCCCAGTCCCTCGGCGACCTCCTTCATCACCGCGGCCTCAACGCGTTTGGTCACGCGTTGGGATACGGGCGGGTCGGCATCGACGAATGCGGCGGCCGCCAGCACTGTTCCGTGCCACGTGCGCAGGTCCTTGACGGTGAATTCGCCGCCGACGAGCTCTTTGAACCGGGCATTGAGGTCCTCGGCGCGAATTTCAGTCCATCCGGATGCGTTGCGGTACACCAGTAATCGTTCACCGCTGCCGCGGCGTCGCATCAGCGAGCGCACCGCACGGACGACGTCGGCATCCTTGACCGCAACGGTGCGCTGCACCCCGCTCTTGGCGGGATAGTCGAATTCGATCGCGTCGCGATGCACAGTCACGTGCTCACACAGCAGCGTGGCAATTCCGTAGGACTCGTGTTCGTCGGCGTATTGCTCACCACCGGAGCGGAAATAGCCACGGTCCAGCAGTCGCAGTCCCAGCGCCAGCACGCGATCTCGGGAGGCGCCACGATCACCGAGGTCGGCGACGATGCGGGCACGGAATTCCGGCAACCGCGTGGACATGTCCAGGACGCGGTCGAACTTCTCCTCGGCCCGCTCCTGCTGCCACGCGGAATGGTAGAGATACTGGCGGCGTCCCGCTGCGTCGGTGCCGACGGCCTGGATATGTCCGTTGGGGTGCGGCGAGATCCACACTTTCTTCCACGCCGGTGGGATCACCAGGTCCTTAATGCGCTGTAGGGCGGCTTCGTCGGTCAGCGGGTTGCCGTCAGGCCCGACGTAGGTGAAGCCCTTGCCCCGGCGCTTGCGCGCGATTCCGGGGTTGCTCAGGGTGCTTCGGCGCAGCCGCATCATCACCTCCAGTCCCGTGGCTGACTGGAAATTACCCACCCGCGCTGCGGTTGACACCAGTTCAACCGCACAAGCAAACGACCCGCCACGGCAGTGTGGCGGGTCGTTTGGCGCGGAATCAGCCTGCCATGAATTCGTGGTAGGCCGATTCCAGGTTGCCCGGCAGGGCCGACACGTTGCACTGGCGCTCGGTGTCGCCGATCGGCGCCAGGATGCCGCGCAGGTCGTAATACTCCTGCGGGTGCGCGGTGAAGTAGCCGCGCAGGCTGGAGGCGGCCTCCCCCCGGGGCTGTCCGTAGGCCGCGCTGACAACCTGGTTGGCACCGGGGTGCGCGGCGAGGTACTGCTCGGCCGCGCCCTGTACCGAGGAAACCGTGGCGTTGACACCCGCGGGGCTGCAGTCGGGTGCGGCGGTGGCTGACGGCGCGGCGACGAGGCCCAGGGCCATTCCTCCGAGCAGGCAACCGGCGCTCATGCCGGCGACGCGCCGGCGCGCGACGATACTGCTGAAATTCATGATCAGTGTTGTCCTTCGAATCGATCCGAATTGATTCGCGGGGACTCCCGACTCCCCGGAGTCCAAGGTAGCTAAGGATGATGTGGGCAACCTGCCGATCGTGCGTGTAGCTAACGCTTGGATGGACAACAGTTCTCGGCTTGGTCACGCCCAGGCAGTCAGTACCCGCACCTTGTGACCAAATCGTGACCAACTGAAGCGGGTGCCAGCAACATCACCTTATGATTTCTCTAAGGCGCCGATCGCGGTGTCGTGTGTCCCCGCAAAGATGTCTGCCGTTGCCAGCCCGTGCGTGATGCCGCGTGGCCCGGCCCGCGGCTAGCATGGCGTGCGGTCAATGCCGTAACTGCCGGGCGGGAGTTCTGATGGTCGAGATCCACGTGGAACGTATGATCGCCGCGCCACTCGAGCAGGTCTTCGACTGGCTGGCCGACCCCGTCAATTTGGCCGCCGCGCCGTTGGTTCTCAAGGGCTATTGGGCCAAAGGCACGTCTGGCCCGGAGCCCGGAGCGCTGCGCGAGGTGATCGGCATCGGCACCTATTTCCGTGAGGAATTCACGGCCTATGACCGGCCGCACAGCTATACCTACCTGATCGTCAAGTCGATCCCACCGTTCAAGCACGACGGTGGCACCCTGACGTTCACGGCCGCGGGCGATGGGACGCACATCGACTGGCTGACCAACTACACCCATCCGGCCGCGGCCGGAGGAAAAGTGCTGGAAGCGGTCAGCCGCCGACTGCTGCGCGGGAGTTTCCTCGCAATCCTGGACGCGTGCGCGAAGGCGCTCGAGACGTAACGTCGAGTTGCTTGGTAGCGCAAGGCTATCGGCTCGCTCGTCAGTGATGTGGGGCGACCGAGTCGGCCAGCTGTGAGCCGATAACGACCGCGACGATGATCACGATGAGCGCAGCGGTCGGCCACACCCACATGACCCGCTTGCGCGCAGCCGCGATGATGACGCCGCCGATGGCGATGATGGCCGCGACGCCGACGCCGCCCCAGGTCACCACGTAGGCCCAATCGAGCGCCGACGTGTCGCACCGGTTGCCCGCGCACGAATCGGTCGCCATCGCGAAAAAGAAGGAAAACGTGATGGTCAGCGCTCCCGCGATCCCGGCGAGCACGAACATGGTGATCGTGGCGATGGTGTCGGCAGTCGAACGCTGTTTCTGCTGCGGGGGATGGTTAGCCGTCATGTAACACCTATGCCCAATCCACGCCTCAGTAATCGCGCGGCAAAGCCGCCACCATCGTCTCGACCTGCGCGCGGTTGAGCGCGATGATGCTGCCGTCGGGTAGGCCGAGAATCCGGTCGGCGGCCACCCCGTGCAGTTTGAACCTGGTGGTCAAGACATCGATGGCATGCTGCCTGCTGGGCTCATCGGTCGCGTCGGCGATCTGGATGACGTTGGAGTGCAGGCGCGCGGCCAGACCTTGAATCATGTCGGCGACACCCTCGGGGTCGAAGGTGTGAAAAATGCCCTCGGCCACTCCGTCGGAGATCAACCGGGTCAGCAGCGGTTGCGTCAACTGCTCGCTCACCGTGACGATGCGCCCGTACAGATGCGCGTTCTCGGGCCGTAGCAGCGAGACCATCGCCGCCAGCTGCTCGGGTGTGCCGGTCTGCATCTTGACGTCGAAACCCGCCCGCAGCAGCGTGTTGAGCCGATCCAGCGCATTGCCGTCGCAACGCGCGATCGCCTCTTCGATGGCGGCGAGCTGTGTGTGGGCGCTGCGCTCGGCCAGCGTTGTGATGAGCGCGTCCTTCGACGGAAACCAGTGGTAGAAAGCGCCTTTGGAGACACCGGCGTCGGCGATCAGCTCGTTGAGGCTGACGTTCTCGTAGCCGCGCGCAACGAACAGCGCCGCAGCGCGATCCAGGATCTCGGCACGGCGTACGTCGGGGTGCTTAACTACTCGCGGCATCGGAGTGGTCCGGCACGGTGGGCTTCGCGATCCAGCCCACGTAGGTCAGGTACAGGCCGACCAATGCGATGGCGCCGAAGATGGCGCGCACTACCGGTATGGCATTTTCCTGCAGCGACTTGCCGGCCGAGTCGTATACGTCGGGAATCGCCAGGACGAGTATCCCGCGGATCGCGAGAAACCACCCCAGCAGTGAAATCAGAACCGCTGCGACACTTCGCCAATACTGATGAAAGGCGATGATGACGCTGCCCCACATCAGCAGCAGCGCCCCAAGCGCCCACTGCCACATAGGATCTCGGCTGAACTCGTCGAGCAGTACGGGCATTTGTGAGGTCGCGCGAAACGCGACGATCGTCGGCACGATCAGAAAGAACGGTCCGAACGCGCGCGCGAACATCCGGGTACGAAACCGCGATGGATCCGGCTGGTTCATTGCTACCTCCACGGCCGAGAACGATAACCGACCAGTGGTCGGTATACAAGACCGATGGTCGGTAATGTCGTATGGATGTTTGCCCGCCGGCGGGGTATCCGGGAGAGATGGACGTTGCCAAGGACATCAAGGACTTCTTGATGTCGCGACGGGCGAGGATCACCCCCGAGGCGGTCGGCCTGCCGCCGGGGCGGCGCCGCCGCGTGCCCGGGCTACGACGTGAGGAAGTGGCTCGGCTGGCCGGTGTGAGCATCGACTACTACACGCAGGTAGAACGGGGGAATGTGGCCGGTGTCTCCGACGACGTCCTGCATGCGGTCGCCGGCGCCCTGCAACTCGGTGAGGCAGAGGAAACTCACTTGTTCGACCTGGTTCGTGCCGTCACCAGCAAGGGCGCCCGGAGCCGATCGGTTTCTCCCGCGGGCCGAACCATCCCGGCGGGGGTGCAGGCATTGCTGGACAGCATGGTCACCGCGCCCGCGATCGTGATCAACGGCCACCTCGATGTGGTCACCGCGAACACGCTCGGGCGCGCGCTCTACGCACCCGTCTTCGCCCGTGCCAGGGCGACACCGAATCTGGCTCGATTCATGTTTCTCGACGCCGCGGCCGAGCGGTTTTTTCCCGAGTGGGACCGCGAAGCCGACGACGTCGTTTCGCTGCTGCGGGCCGAGGCGGCGCGCGCCCCCGATTCACCGGCCGTCACCGACCTGGTCGGGGAGCTCGGATCGCGCAGCGAGCCCTTCCGCTCGAGTTGGGCGGCGCACAACGTCAAGTCACATCGCCACGGCTCCAAGCGATTCCGGCATCCCGAGGTCGGTGAACTGGAACTGACCTACAACGTCTTCGACATCGCCGGCGTCGGTGGGCTGTCGTTGATCGGCTATACAGCCGAACCGGGTTCACCTTCTGACGAGGCGCTGCGGCTGCTCGCCAGCTGGACGGTGACCGCGCGCGATTCAAATGCGGCGTCCACCTAAACTACTGAGCGCTTTGGTGTTTCGCGCTAGCTCTTAATCCGGCGCATCAGTTGGTCGGCGGCATAGCGTCCACTGACCACGGCCCCGATAACGGTGGACGGGTTTTTGGTGTCGGCAGCCTCGCCCGCCAGGTAAAGCCGATCGCTGATCGGGTCCCGCAGGCAGCGGCGATCGTCGAGCCCGGAACCGGGCGCGTGGAATGAGTAACTGCCCCGCGCATAGGGGTCGGTGCTCCAATTCGAGGTCCGGACTTCCACCGGCGCGACGTCGTCGCCGAACAGCTGGCGAGCGATCGGCAGCGCCCGGGCGGTCACATCGGCTGCCGAGGACGCCTCCACCGCCCGGCCGCGTTCGCCGGCATTGAAGGCCACCACGATCGGTCCGGCGCTGTTGGACAGGGTGAACCACTGCGCCCACGCGCCCGGGTCGGTGCCCATGAAGAGGTAGAAGGCGTTGTCCGTCTTCCATGTTCGCCGGTTGAACCGGAAGAAGGTCTTCGACAGCACGCCGAATCCCAGGGCGTTCACGGCGCGAGCATGTTGGTCGGGGAGCGGGGGATCGAAGGCGATCGCACCGGCTTTGAGCACTCCGAGAGGGACGGTGACGATCGCAGCGGGGCCTTCGAAGGACTGGTTTCCGGCGTGCACGGTGACGGAGCTGTCACGTCGAGTGATCGCGGTGACCGGCGTGCCAAAGACGATCTGAAGTCCGTCGGCCAGCAGCTTCGGCAGGGCGTCGTAGCCGTTCGTGATCACCGCCTGGTCGCCGTCGGCGTAGTCGCCGGTGTCAAATGTGTTGGCGGAGAGCTGGTCTGCGCCGGCCGCGTATTCGTCCTCGATCTCGGTGGCGACAAAGAATGCCAGCTGGGTGCGATCCGAACCCGAAAGCTCCGCGCGCTTGGCCGCGGCGTCGACGGCGGCGCCCAGGCTCCCGCCGGTGACCCGATCGCAGGCCCGTTCGACGAACTGGCGCCAGGAGTCGGCGTCGTAGCCCGTTGCCGGCAGCCGGCGATCCACCGCGAGCTTCGCCCAGCCGTAGTAGTCGGTCGGGATGACCTCGGCGTGCGCGTCGTGAGCCAGTTCCATCATCGGGTCGCTGGCGGTGCCGTGGATCCAGGACGCGCCCATCTCGATCGGCACACCCCAGTCGCGGTTGGTATAGACACGACCGCCGATGCGGTCGCGGGCCTCGATCAGGCGCACCGGCCATCCCGCGTCGACCAGGCGGCGCGCGGCGGCCAAGCCGGCCATGCCGGCACCCACGATCAGGACCGACCCGGTGTCCGGTTTGATCTCCGGCGGCGGGGGTGGTGGTGACACCGAATGTTCACCCGGTGCGCAGGCAGCCAGCAGCCCGCCAGTGACCGCGCTCATCGTTGCTGTGAGCACCGCCCGACGGGACATCGGGGACATGACAGTCAGCCTCTCACACCGCAACCGGCGCGGTGCCGGGGTTTGCCAGTTAACGACGAATTGTGTGCTGTGATCCGGGCGCGCGGGTTGGCCGAAATTGCATAGTTGGACGCTCGTGCCGTTATAAGATCGCTGCATCCAGAGTGCGGCGACGGGGCCGTGTTCGACGGGGGGAGCTGGCGATGAGTGCTCGGCGAACGACACGTGGGATTGACCCGCTGCCCGGCGTACTGCCGTCGAGCCGCACGCTGACCGTCCGCGCGGTCGACGGCACCCCGCTGCACGCGGAGGTCTTCGGGCCGCCGGACGGCTATCCGATCGTGCTGACTCACGGCATCACCTGCGCGATCCGGGCGTGGGCCTACCAGATCGCGGAGTTGGCCTCCGAATACCGGGTGATCGCGTTCGACCACCGCGGCCACGGCCGAAGCGGGGTTCCGCGCCGCGGCGGATACAGCCTGAAACACCTTGCGTCCGATCTGGATTGCGTGTTGGACGCGACGTTGGCGCCGCATGAGCGCGCCGTCATCGCCGGGCACTCGATGGGCGGGATCACGATTGCCGCGTGGTCGGCCCGCTACCGCCACAAGGTCCACCGGCGCGCTGATGCCGTGGCGTTGATCAACACGACCACCGGCGACCTGGTGCGCCAGGTCAGGCTGTTCTCGGTGCCGGGGCGGCTGTCGCCGGCGCGATCGCTCGCCGCGCGCGGGTTGATCAACGTGTTCGGCGGCGTCCCGATTCCGGGTCCGGCGCTGCTGGCCACTCGCAGCCTGATTGCAATGCTCGCGGTTGGAAAGGACGCCGACCCGAGTGCCGCCACACTGATCCACGACTTGTTCGCGCGGACACCAGCCGCCGGGCGCGGCGGTTGCACGAGGATGCTCGTCGAATCCCTGGGGTCGCGGTACCTGGACCTGACCGGGTTGACGGTGCCAACCCTGGTCATCGGCAGCGAAGAAGATCGCCTGACACCGATCGCCGCGGCCCGCGAGATCGCCCGCACCGCGCCCAACGTGGTCGGCCTGGTCGAGCTGCCCGGCGGTCACTGCTCGATGTTGGAGCACCACCGTGAGGTCACCGGCCAGCTGCGGTCACTGGCCGAATCCATCACCCTGCCGGTCGCGCAGATCAGCTCATAGCAGGGCGGTGATCTCGGCGGCCGCTCGGAGGCCGGACCGGACCGCCCCGTCGAAAAACCCGGTCCACTCGTCGGCGGTCTCGGTGCCAGCCCAGTGAATCGGTCCGACCGGTTCGCGCAGCCAGCGCCCGAACCGCGTCCACGACCCCGGCGGCACCGCCGCGGTCGGGCCACCCGGAGCGAAATCCTCGGTGCCCCAGCGATGATCCACATAGTCGAGTGGCTGAAGGGCCTCCTCGCCGAACAGCGACGCGAAGCAGCGCAAGGCGTCGCGGCGGCGTTGGTCGGTGGGCAGTGAATCGAACGCCCGGGCGTCGACAAAGCCCAGCAGGATTCCCGGCCCGTCGGCCTGCGGGCTGACGTCGAAGGTGATGAACACCGGTCCCTTGTCGGACAGCGCCTGTCCCGAGAGTCCGTTGGCTCGCCAGAACGGTGTCGAATATGCCGCGAAAGCCTTGCTGAGCCGGCCCTGCGGCCACTGTTCGACCAGACGCTGGTACTCGACGGGTAGTGGGGGGGTGAACTCGATGGCCCCGCGATGAGCCGGCGGGATCGCGACTATGACGAACCCGGCGTCGGCCGTACCCGCATCGGAGGTGACCGTCACGCCGGAACCGTGCCGTTCGATGCGGTGCACCGGGGCATTCAGCACGACGCGTGCGCCCAGTTCGTCGGCCGCCGACCGGGCGATTTGCTGGGTGCCGCCCGGGAAATGGTCCTGCTGGGCGCCGTCCTGGGTGTCGAGCATCCGGTCCAGACCGCCCGCGGCCCGGATGTAGCGCGCGGCGTGCAACATCGACACGTCTTCAAGTTCGCATCCCCAGGTGACCCGGGCCATGATGGCCATCAGGTCGCGCGACGAGGCGCTGGCGCGCACCGAACGCAACCACTGTCCGAACGACACCTCATCGAGCTGGCGGGCGCGCTGTGCCCGCCACGGTGCGTCGACCGGAATGCTGCGCGCGATTCTTTCGAATTGCCAACGCAGCCGGGCGATGTCGAGCAACCCCGTCAGCGAAAGCTTGGGGATGGTGCCGTGGTAGGAACGTGTCCAGCCGCGCCATTGGATGACGTTCTTGCCGTCATGGTAGGTAGGCGTAGTCGGGATCTGCAGTTCGGCCGCCAGCGCCAGCACCGCATCTTGGGTGGGGCCGACGAACGCGCCGCCCATATCCGCCGGCAATCCCGCGACGCTACCGGTGAACGCGCGCCCGCCCACGCGGTCGCGACCCTCGAACACCACCACGTCGTGACCCTGTCGCGTCAGCTCCCGCGCCGCGGCGAGACCGGCAAACCCCGCGCCGACCACCGCAACATCGACAGTCCACGACGGCATCGTCACACCCCCTAGTCAACCGCATGGTGACACGCCCGCGGTAGAGGACGTTCGCATCACGGCGATGGCAACCGTATGCCCGCGGCGGCGAACTGCCTAATCTGCGATCACGTGATTGCCACTGAGCCGGCCGCTACGGCTAATACAAGACCACAGCTGCGAACCGTAGCTCTGGGCAGCATGATCGGCACCACGATCGAGTGGTACGACTTCTACCTCTACGCGACAGCGTCCGCGCTCGTGTTCAAACCGCTGTTCTTTCCTCATGTTTCGTCAACAGCCGGGACTTTGGCCTCCTTCGCCACCTATGCGGCCGGGTTCGGCGCCCGACCGATCGGTGCCGTGATCTCCGGTCACTTCGGGGACCGGTTGGGGCGCAAGGCCGTTCTGGTAGCCGCCTTGCTGACGATGGGGCTCGTCACCACCGCGATTGGGCTGTTGCCGACCTACGCCGCGGTGGGGGTGACCGCACCGGCGCTGCTGGCCGCGTTACGGGTGCTGCAAGGACTCGCGGTCGGCGCCGAATGGGGAGGCGCGGCCGTGCTCTCGGTTGAGCATGCACCGCCCGGGCGCCGTGGATTGTTCGGCAGCTTCACCCAGCTCGGTTCCCCGGCCGGCATGTTGCTGGCGACGTCAATCTTCTTTTTGACCCGCAAGGTGTGCGGCGCGGACACGTTCCTGGCTTTCGGATGGCGGATACCCTTTCTGTTCAGTGCCGTTCTGGTGGGGATCGGGCTGTTCATCCGGCTGCGGCTCAGTGACGCCGCCATTTTCGAGCGTCTCAAAGAGCGCGACGACCTCTCGACGTTGCCGGTGCTGGAGGTGTTGCGCAGCCAGCCCCGTAATGTGTTGATCACCACCGGGTTACGAATGTCCCAAATTGCACTCTTTGTGTTGCTGACCACGTATTCACTTACCTACCTGCAGGATTCGTTCGGCAAGGGCAGCGGCGTCGGATTGATCGCGGTGCTGATATCGTCGGCACTCGGATTGCTCAGCACGCCAGGCTGGGCATTGTTGTCCGATCGAATCGGTCGCCGGCCCCCATATCTGTTCGGCGCGCTGGCGGGGGTGGTCGCGCTGGCGTTGTTTTTCGTCGCCGCCGCAAGCGGGTCAGCCATCGCGGTGGTGCTCGCAATCGTGTTCGGCGTCAACGTTGTTCACGACGCGATGTACGGGCCGCAGGCCGCCTGGTTCGCCGAACTCTTCGACACCCGGCTGCGTTACAGTGGGTCGTCGCTGGGTTATCAAATCGGAGCCGTGCTGTCGGGAGGCTTCGCGCCGTTGATCGCGGCGGCTCTGCTGGTGGCCGGCGGCGGTAGACCGTGGTTGATCGTGGGGTATTTCGCGGTGCTGGCGGCTATCACGGTCGCCGCGGCCTACGCGGCACGGGAAACGTACGGGGACCAAATCGAGTGGGCACGATGAACAGGATCTACCTCAATGCCTTCGACATGGCCTGTGTCGGGCACCAGTCGGCCGGGCTGTGGCGTCACCCCGAGGACCGCGGTTATCGGTATCGCGAACTCGGCTATTGGACCGAACTGGCCAAAATCCTGGAGGCCGGCGGCTTCGACGCGTTGTTTCTCGCCGACGTGCTCGGCGTGTACGACGTGTACGGCGGGTCTCGCGATGCCGCGGTGCGAGACGCCGCGCAGTTTCCGGTCAACGACCCGACCGCCGCCGTTTCCGCGATGGCGGCGGTGACCGAGACGCTCGGCTTCGGGATCACGTTGTCGCTCACCTACGAGCAGCCCTACGCGCTGGCACGCAGGTTGTCGACACTGGATCACCTAACCGGCGGACGGGTGGCGTGGAACATCGTGACCTCGTATCTGGACAGTGCGGCACGCAATCTCGGCCTCGACGCCCAGATTCCGCATGACCAGCGCTATGAGATCGCCGATGAGTACCTCGAGGTCTGTTACAAACTCTGGGAAGCTTCGTGGGAGGCCAACGCGGTGGTGCGCGACCCGGTACGCGGTGTGTTCACCGATCCGGCCAAGGTGCACGACATCGAGCACAAAGGCCGTTATTTCACGGTTCCGGGACCGTTTCTGTGCGAACCGTCTCCGCAGCGCACACCGGTGCTGTTCCAGGCCGGCGCCTCGCCGCGCGGTGTCCAATTTGCCGCCGCCAACGCCGAGGCCGCGTTCATCTCCGGCCCGACACCCCAAATCGTGCGCGGCCCGGTGCGGGCGCTGCGCGAGACCGCTGCGGGGTTGGGCCGGGATCCGCGTTCCATCAAGGTCTTCACCATGGTGACCCCGATCGTCGCCGAGACGCACGAGCGAGCCGTGGCCAAGTTAGCTGAATACCGTGAATACGTCAGCACGACTGGCGCTTTGGCGCTCTTCGGCGGCTGGACCGGGGTGGACCTGGCCGAGCTGGGTGACGACGGCCCGCTGCGTTACAGCGAGACAGACGCCAACCGGTCCGCGCTGGCCTCCTTCACCACCGATGAGCGCACCTGGACGGCAAGGGAACTCGCCGAAGAGATCGGCATCGGCGGGCGCGGGCCGCTGCTGGTGGGCTCACCCGGCGAGGTCGCCGACGAACTCGAGCGCTGGGTCGAGGAGGCCGACGTCGACGGGTTCAACCTCGCCTACGTGACGACGCCGGGCACCTTCGTGGACTTCGCGAAACTGGTTGTGCCCGAACTGCGTCGCCGCGGACGGGTCCCGGATCAGGTCCCGCGTTGCACGCTGCGCGAACGGCTGGGCGGTAAGGGACCGCTGCTGGCTGCCGACCACCCTGGCGCGGCGTACCGTCGCTGACGGTTTCCCGCCGACGTCGCGTTGTCCGGTTGATACGGCTCAATATGTCCCGAGGAGCCCACGGTGGGGTAACGCAGCACACCGGGCCTTTGACAAATGATCGATCATCGATCAAAGTAGGCGGGTGAGGTCCCACCGATGCGAACCGAGGAATCGATGACAACCCTGGACACGCCCAAATTCCGCCGCGCCTATGACGATTGGCGGCTGACGGACATCCCGCACTATCGGGACGGGAACAGCACCTACGAGTTCGTGCGTGCCACCCACGAGGTGGACTACCGCACCTATCAAGCCGAGGCAGTGGCGGGCCGATCGTTCGGCTTCAACGGAATCGGTCGGCTGACCGAGGTCGCCTTGCACATGCCGACCAAGCACACGCTCCACGATCAGAGTTCGCAGTACAGGGAAAATCCGGCGTTCTTCCAGGCGCTGATGGGGGTACCGGATCGCGGACCGGTCGACTTGTTGGCGTTTCAGCGCGAAACCGAGGAACTCGCAACGGCATTCGAGGACAGCGGCATTACTGTGCATTGGATCGACTATCCGGAGGAGCCGACCAATCCGTACGGTCCGCTGATGGGCCATGTGTTTCTGTCGTGGGGTTCGATCTGGCGCGGGGGTTCCGTCATCTCCCGTTTCGGGTTCCTGCCCGGCATGGTCGGGGTGACCGAGTACCTGGCCAAGTGGGCCTGGAACACCCTCAACATCCCTCCGCTCATCGCCATCACCGAAGGCGCCATGGAGCCGGGGGCATGCAACATGATCGCCGAGGAGGTATTGGTCACCTGCTTGTCCGCCTCTTACGATCAGCGTGGGACGGAACAATTCGTCAACGCCATCTCCAAGACGAGTGGTACGAGCGAGTTCTACAACCTGCAGTTGAGACCGGCCGTGGAAGGCTTTTTCAACCAAGCGACCGGCGCGTGCGCTCATCCGGACATCAACATTAACGCGATCGACGTCGGAAAGCTGGTTGTGTCTCCGGCGGCGCTGGACTGGGAGGCGCGTACCTGGTTGTACGACAACAACTTCGAACTGATCGAGGCCGACGGACAGGAGCAGCGCGATTTTCTGGCTCCATGCAACGTGCTGTTGCTGGAGCCCGGCAAGGTGCTCGCACACGCGGACTGTCACGCCACGAACGAGAAAATCCGGGCCGCCGGCGTCGAGGTCATCGAGGTGACCGGTACTGAAATCCGCAAGGCGTGCGGAGGCATCAAGTGCCGGGTGATGCAGATCAACCGGGAACCCGGGCCGACTCTGGCGGATGTTCGGAACCGGGCGTGGCGCTCGGCCTAAAGTGGGGCGGTGTCCAACACGTCTGACGCACGGCCCGAGGTGCGTGGTATGCCGCTGCGTGAACAGATTTTGGGTGTGCTGCTCGACGGGTTGATCAGCGGTCGGTGGCAACCCGGCGACCGGATTGTCGAACGGCAGGTCGCCACCGACCTGAACGTCAGCCAAGCGCCTGTTCGTGAAGCGCTGCGGGATCTGGAAGGGCTGCGGCTGGTCAGCTCGGAGCCCAACAAGGGTGCGCGTGTTCGCGACATAGGTCCCGATGACCTGTTGGAGATGTACCCCGTGCGAGCGGCTTTGGAAGGCCTCGCCGCATCACTTGCGGT
Source organism: Mycobacterium sp. NGS40 (assembly GCF_059812735.1). NCBI lineage: Bacteria > Bacillati > Actinomycetota > Actinomycetes > Mycobacteriales > Mycobacteriaceae > Mycobacterium > Mycobacterium sp. NGS40. The sequence goes on along the minus strand of NZ_JCALDG010000014.1, from coordinate 155,423 downwards.
CGAACGACTCGACGGCGACGTGACCGCATTGCATCGGCATGCCGACGAGATTCGCAAGGCGGCCGACTTGGGTGACGTCGGCATGCAAGTTCGGGCCGGCGTTGCCTTCCATCGCGAGATCGTCGCCAGTGCGGGCAACCGGGTGCTGCTGGCGGTCTGGGAATCGCTGGGCATCGAGGTGTGGACGAATTTGTCGATTCGCTTGTTGCGCACCGAGTTACACGCAAACGTCGACGATCACATCGCGATCGTCGAAGCGTTCGCCAGACGTGACCCGAACGTCGATACCCTGGTCCGTGAGCATGTGATGTCCTACTGTCACGGGAGCCCGACCGATGGCCGCGGAGCAAAACGGTTACGGCGCAACCGTTAACCAGTCGGCGAACCCCGACGGGTCGTGGCGGCCCAGGGCGCCGTGCTCGTAGAGGCCCCACCCCTCGACCGGCGGCTTGTCGCCCTCGATGCAGACCGCGCGACCCACGTGGTCGATCACCCCGAAACCGGCACGCCCGATGATTGCCGGGTCGGTCATGTTGTAGGTCAGGCGTTCGGCGTACTTCTCGCCCTTCCAGGTGCCGTGGATCCAGTCCGAATCGCCACCGTAGCCGCCGCCGACGTGAATGGGCACCGGCAATTTGGACTCGACGTCGAAGTGGACCGGTGAGCCGTCCGGAGTGGTCGCGTCGATGGTGGCCCCGGTCGGAATGCGGGTGCCGGACGTGTAGTGGATCTTGACCCGCGGCCAGCCCAGCTGCTCGACACGGCCGTCGCGCCAGATCCGGGTGCAGTCGTTGAGCGAGCGGAACCCGTTGGGCTCCTCCTGGATGATCAACACGATCGCAAAGTCGTCGAAAGCCATTGGTACGTATAGCCACCACATGCCCTCGAACGGTGGGTCGGCGGGCCGTCCGGCCGGCTCAGCCTCGCCGATCGGGCGGATGCCCCACGACCGGTCGCGGCTGCCCAGCCAGGTGTTGGGGTCGACGATGATTTCCTCGCCGTCGATCACGACGTGTCCGCTCCAGCTGCCCAGCTGCGCGAACCGCTGCGCGTCCAGCGTGACCCGGTTGCCGGACCGCAGGATGTGCGGCTGTTCCTGGACGACGTCGAACAGGCCCTTCCAGGTGAGATCGGCTGCGATACCTTCGGTTTCGTCGAGGACGATCCGCAGCTTGTGCAGTGGCTCGATCACCTCGACCCGGTAGCCGTTGACGTGCTGGTTGAGGCGGTCTTGGTCGATCGCGTCCGACACGTGCACCGCGGTCTGGGTGTCGCCGCGGCGGATCAGCACGAATGCGTCTTTGACACCGAGGTTGGGGTAGTAGCCGATGCCGCTGATCAAGAAGATGTCGCCGGTGCGGTCATGGGCGTTGAAGTAGGACCGGTCGTAGAAGTTGCGGTCCGAGGAGCCGGGCCACGCGATCGGCTGCGGAATCTGGTGTACCGGGTATTCGTCGAGCGGTCCGAGCATTACTGGTCCTCTCCGATAAGACGTTTCATCAATCCGGCGTGGTAGAACAACGACTCGACGTCGTCCGGCTTGTCGGTTTCGCCGAAGTGCACTCGCCGCGCTCCGGTGCGCATGAACACACACGCCCACATCACGCCGGAATACACGTAGAACCAGCGCAGCTCACCTACTTCGACGCCGGCCAGGCGCGCGTAGGTGGCGCGGACGTCCTCCTCGCGCATCACATCGGGCAGTCCCGGCAATCCGGCAAGCCCGGTGAGCTCCTGGAAAACCATGTGCGCGTAAATCATCCACGCGACATCGAGCTCGCGCGGGCCCAGCGTCACCATCTCCCAGTCCAGCACCGCTACCGGTTGGAAGTCGCGGTACAACACATTGCCTACCCGGGCGTCACCCCACAGCAGCACGGGTTCGCGCGCGTCCACCTCCGTCGGCCAGTTGTCTTCCAGCCAGCTGAAAGTGCGCTCCAGCAGCGGCGATCGACCGATGTCGGGCACCGCGAAGTCGTACCAGTCCCGCACCCAGTTGTAGTGCCGGCGCAGCGCGGTATCGCCGTGGCCCTCGGACAGGAATCCAAACGTGCTCTCCGCGTTGGGGATTGAGTGCAGCTTCGCCAGTACGCCGACGGTGGCGTCCTGGAGTTCGCGCTGCCGCTCGACCGGTGCGTCGGCAAACCAGTTGTTGCCGAAGGTGTAGGGCATCACGTCGGGCGGCACGTCACCGGCGACGTAGTCCATCACGAAGAACGGCGTGCCCAGAACCTCGCCGGTGGGCTCGAGCCAGCGCACCGGCGGGACCGGGACCTCGGTGAGTTCGCCGACCTTGCGGATCACATCGAATTGGTGATCAAGCCGGTAGGTGGGGAAGACCTGCACGTCCTCGGCGCTCGGCGCGACCCGCGTGACCAGCTTCTGCTCGGTCGGCTGCCCGCCTTCGTGCCAGCGGGCGGTCAGGATGATGGTCTCCGACGACATGCCCGTCGAGTCGACCCCACTTTCGACCGTGACCGCGGGGTTCGCGCCGTCGGGCAGCACCGTGGCCAGCCAATTCGACATCACCGCCGGTAGCGTCGTGACGTCGCGGCTGGAGCGCTGAAGTCGGTCGACGTTGTCGAGCACAGGTTCATTGGCCACGGGGTGCCTCCATTCTTTGAGACCTTTCGCGGCAATTACGATACGGTAGGTAGCGTTATGAAAGCAGACCCGTCCGGCCTTGACAAGGCCCCAGGTGCCGGGCGCCCCAGGGACCCGCGTATTGACTCTGCCATCCTTGCGGCGACGGCGGAACTGCTTGTGGAAATCGGCTATTCGAACTTGACGCTGGCCGCCGTCGCCGAGCGGGCGGGCACCACCAAGTCGGCGTTGTATCGCCGGTGGTCGAGCAAGGCGGAGTTGGTGCACGAAGCGGCCTTTCCGACCGCGCCCAGCGCGCTGGAGACGCCGGCCGGCGACTTCACCGCCGACCTGCGGATGATGATCGCGGCGGCGCGGGATGTGTTCACCAGCCCGGTGGTGCGCGCCGCGCTGCCCGGGCTGGTCGCGGACATGTCGGCCGACCCAGACCTCAACGCGCGGGTGATGTCGCGCTTCAGTGACCTGTTCACCGCGGTGCAGGTGCGGCTGCGCGAGGCCGTCGATCGAGGTGAAGCGCATCCCGATGTCGATCCGGACCGGTTGATCGAGCTGATTGGGGGAGCGACGATGCTGCGGATGCTGTTGCGCCCGGACGAGAAGCTGGACGAGGCGTGGGTGGATCAGACCACCGCGATCGTCGTGCACGGGGTGACGCGATGACGCTGCGACTCGCCGGGCGCGCGGCGATCGTCACCGGTGCCAGCCGTGGTTTGGGCCGGGCGATCGCGCTGGCGCTTGCCGCCGAGGGCGCGGCGGTCGCGGTGGCCGGGCGCACCGAGCAGGTGTGGGATGACCGGCTGCCGGGAACCATCGGCGAGACCGTGGCCGCCATCGAAGTGGCGGGTGGGCGCGCGGTGGCGGTCCGCGCCGATCTGACCGACCGCGACGACGTCGCCCGGCTGGTGAGTGAGGCGCGAGATGCATTGGGCCCCATCACTGTTCTGATCAACAATGCGGCCTTCACCGCTCCGGGACGACCGCCGGTGCCCGGTGCACAGCCGCGGGTGAAGGCCGCCAGACCGGCCGGCGCCGCCAAACCCGGCTGGCCGGGTTTCGTCAGCACGCCGTTGTCCGCATTTCGCCGCCACTTCGACATCGCGGTGTTTGCGGCCTACGAGTTGATGCAGCTGGTGTCCCCGGACATGATCGAGGCCCGGGGCGGCTCGATCGTCAACATCACCTCGGTGGCCTCTCGGCTGCCCGGCAACGGACCCTATCCGGACCGCAGCGGCGGTGTCCTGCCTGGCTACGGTGGTTCGAAGGCGGCGCTCGAGCATCTCACCCAGTGCGCGGCGTTTGACCTGGCCGACCACAACATCGCCGTCAACGCGTTGGCACCGTCGAAGCCGATCATGACGCCTGGCCTGTCCTACTACGCCACCAACTTCGACGACACGGCAACTGAAGACGAATTCGCCAGGGCGGCAGCTCAATTGGCACTTGTGGACCCCGCGACCGTCACCGGTCGCACCATCGGTCATCACGAGGTGCTCGACGGCAGCTTCCGGCCGTTTGATCCTGCCTAGGCCAAATTTGCGCCGAGTGAGGTCAGGTTCGCGCGTCGGGCGCTGCGGTTCCCCGCGGCAGTGCCCTGGCTGCCGGTTGTCGCTGGCCACACCGCTGCCCGACGTGCGAGTATGAATCAAGCCTGTGCCGCAACGGCATAGGAAAACCGGCGAGTGGTGTGCCAATGCCCGATAAGCCGACAGGGCGCGTCGTTGCGCTCATCGTGCTGTTGATCGTGGTTGCCGCCGCCCTGCGCGGATACCTTCCGGCCCGCGATCATGCGGCGCGCGCGGAAGGCGGCGGCCGAGCGGCGCTGGTATTCGTCGTTGTCCTGCTCAGTGCGGCACTTGCGATGCTCGCGGTCGCGGTCATCGCGCGACTTCGGGATCCACGCGCGGTGGCACCGAAGGCGGGTGACCTCTCCGGGATGCTCGGTACCCGCGCAGGGCGGCCGAGCTGGCGCGTGGTGCTGATCGGACTCGCGGTGATCGTCGCGTGGTTGCTGATCGCGATGCTGCTGGCCCGGTTATCGCTGCCGCACGGGGCGCCTCCCGCGCAGCACGCACCGGACACCGGCGGCGCGCCAACCGCCCCCGCACCCACGTCGCGGCACCGGGCCCCGCAGAACGGCAACATGCTGGGAATTCTGCTGGCGGCCACCGTTGCGATGATGCTGCTCCTCGTCGTCGCAACATTCGTCATGTCGCGGCGACGATTGCGCGCCCCGACGCTGCACACCGCCGCTGATGACAGCGCCGAATATGTGCCGCCGGCACGGCCTTCGGAATCTCTGGTGCGAGCCGCCGAACTGGGGTTGGCCGAGATGGCCGACCGCGGGCGCGAACCGCGGCAGGCGATCATCGCCTGCTATGCCGCGATGGAACGTGAGCTCGCCGATGTTCCCGGAGCCGCCCCCCAGGACTTCGACACACCGACCGAGGTATTGGCCCGCGCGGTCGAACTCCGTGCGCTGCATATCGATAACGCCGTTCAGCTGGTGAACCTGTTCGAGGAAGCACGGTTCAGCCCGCATGTGATGAACGAGGGGCATCGCGACGTCGCGGTCGAGGTGCTGCGCCTGGTTCTTGCGGAACTTCGGAGTGCGGTATGAAAAGGCTGATAGCTCTAGGGGTTTGCTTCATCGCCGGAGCGGAGCTGCTGGTGTTGGTCGTGCACGATCGCTCCTGGGTGCTGGTCGCGTCGGGTGTCGCACTGGCCCTGGTGTTGCTCAATATTCGTCGGCTGCTGGGACAGGGGACCGAACCCGCGGCCGATTTGGACCCCGACGACCTCGGGGATTCGTTGCGCCGCTGGCTGGCCACCACCGAGACGACGATTCGCTGGTCCGAGTCCAGCCGTACGGACTGGGACCGGCATCTGCGTCCGATGCTTGCCCGCAGGTACGAAATCGCGACCGGGCAACGACTGGCCAAGGACCCGGCGGCTTTTCAGTCGACCGGCCGGATGCTGTTCGGGGCCGAACTGTGGGAATGGGTCAATCCCAACAACATCGAGCGCTCCGCTGACCACCAGCCCGGTCCTGGCCGGGCCGCGTTCGAAGAAATCCTCCGCAGGTTGGAGCAGGTATGACAGGGGGTGCGGCGATGCCGACCGCTTTGCCGGCCAGTACGACCACGGCACACTGCGAGGCGGTGCTCGACGAAATCGAGCGCGTGGTGGTGGGCAAGCGTTCCGCGCTGACCCTCATCCTCACCGCCGTCCTGGCGCGCGGCCACGTCCTCATCGAAGATCTGCCCGGGCTCGGCAAGACACTGATCGCGAGATCCTTTGCCGCCGCGCTGGGTCTGCGATTCACCCGGGTGCAGTTCACACCGGACCTGCTGCCCGCGGACTTGCTCGGGTCGACGATCTACGACATGCAGTCGGGCCATTTCGCATTCCGGGCCGGGCCCATCTTCACCAATCTGCTGCTCGCCGACGAGATCAACCGCACACCCCCCAAGACTCAGGCGGCGCTGCTCGAGGCGATGGCCGAAGGGCAGGTCAGCATCGACGGCGAAACCCACAAGTTGCCAATGCCTTTCATTGTTCTGGCGACCGACAACCCGATCGAATACGAGGGCACCTACCCGCTGCCGGAGGCGCAGCTGGATCGCTTCGCGATGCGATTGGAACTGCGCTACCTCTCCGAGCGCGACGAGACCTCGATGCTGCGCCGCCGTCTGGAACGCGGCTCGGCCGAACCGACCGTCAATCAGGTGGTCGACGCCCAGGACCTACTGGCGATGCGCGAATCGGTGGAGCAGGTGACGGTGCACGAGGATGTCCTTCGTTATGTGGTGTCACTGGCCACCGCCACGCGCCGCCATCCGCAGGTCGCCGTCGGCGCGAGCCCGCGTGCCGAACTCGACCTGGTTCAGCTCGCCCGGGCGCGGGCGCTGTTGCTTGGCCGTGACTATGTGATCCCCGAGGACGTCAAGGCGCTCGCGGTAGCGGCTGTCGCGCACCGAATTACCCTGCGTCCGGAGATGTGGGTTCGCAAGATTCAGGGTGCCGATGTCGTCGGAGAACTGTTGCGACGCTTGCCGGTACCACGCACCGGCGAGGGCACCCCATGAGCTTGTCATGATCGAGGCCGAGTTCCGCTGGCGCGCTGCGCCATTGACGCGGGCGATCGCGACCTGCGGTGGCGTTGCCCTCGTTGCCGCTGTGATCGGTGCGCATTGGCAGCTCATCGCGTTCGCGGCGCCGCTGCTCGGCGTGCTGTGCTCGATCAGCTGGCAACACCCGGTCCCGAAGATTTATGTGCAGGCAGAACCGGAGTCACAGCGGTGCTTCGAAGGGGAGCCGGCGCGGGTCAGGCTATCGGCAACCGAGGAAGCTGGGGCGCCCAATGTCTGGGCGGTCGAGCTCACGGTTCCCGCCGTCGAGGGCCTGCAGTTCGAGGTTGTCGATTCGGATTCTTCGCACGCGAAAACGGTTGCCGCCGTGGCGCAGCGCTGGGGCCGATACGCGATCCGCGCCCGGGTCGACGCGGTGGCCCGCGGTGGGTTGCTCACCGGGACGGCGATCGTCGATGCCGCCGATGTCATCGTGTTTCCGCTGACGCCACCGCAGCCGACGCCCATCCCGCGAACCGAGTTGCTCGACCGTCTCGGCGCTCACCTGACCGGGCATGTCGGTCCGGGCGTCGAGTATGCCGATATCCGGCCCTACGTTCCGGGTGATCAATTGCGGGCGGTGAATTGGCCGGTGAGCGCGCGGCGCGGTCAGCTGCACGTGACGGAACGGTTGACCGACCGTGCCGCCGACGTCGTGGTGCTGATCGATGGGTACCGGCAGCCGGCGGGCCCGGCAACCGATGCCACCGAGCGAGTGGTGCGCGGTGCGGCTCAGGTGGTGCAGGCCGCGCTGCGCTACAGCGATCGCGCCGGAATCGTGGCGCTCGGTGGCAATCGCCCGCGCTGGCTCGGCGCCGATATCGGTCAGCGCCAGTTCTACCGGATCCTCGATACGGTGCTGGCTGCGGGCGATCGATTCGAAAACACCACCGGCACACTGGCTCCGCGTGCGGCGGTCCCGGCCGGCGCCATCGTCATCGCGTTCTCCACCCTGCTCGACACGGAATTCGCGCTGGCGCTGATCGATCTACGCAAGCGCGGTCATGTCGTGATCGCCGTCGACACTCTCGATGCTTCACCGTTCGAAGGCGAACAGGACCCGCTGGTGGACCGGCTGTGGGCGTTGCAGCGGGCCGCCATGTATCGCGATATGGCGACCATCGGCGTCGACATCGTCTCCTGGCAGAAAGATCACCCGCTGGAGCAGTCGATGGGTGTGATGCCGGATCGCCGCCACCGCGTGCGCGGACGGCTGCGGGGGTAGCCATGTCGTCTATCGCGCGCCTGGGAGTCCATGCTCTGGCGATGGCCTTCGGCCTGCTGATGGTCGGCCTGGCCGCCGTCGACGCCCACGGCCTGGCGCTGGGCGCCGGGATGACGGCGCTGGCCGCGGTGGCGCTCGGGATCGTCTTTCGGCCCGCCGCGACGGTTGCCGTGCTGCTGTGCGTGACCGCGATCGCGATCTCCGATCCCTCCTATACGTTCGTGGGACTTTCGGGGTTGTGCGCGGCTGCCTACCTGGTATGCCGATACGCGGCTGGAATGCCGGACGCGTTCGCGATGGCGAGTTGGCCGACATTGGTTGGCGCCGTGGGATTTACCCTTGTGGGCGTGGTGGCGATGGCATTCCCCCTGCACCTGCCATGGGTACCGTTGGCGGCGCCGCTGGCGGTGCTGGCGATCTACGTACTCGCGACACGTCCGTTCTTGAGCTGATCACTCGTTGGGCGTGACCACGACGCGGTCGTGAGTGCGCGGGGTGGAGGCCGCAATCAGACGGTTACTGCAGCAACTGCGCGGCGTGATCCGCGAGATCGAGCAGCGGTTGCGGGAAGATCCCCAGAATAACGGTGATCGCGGCACACAGCGCGATCGCGATCTTGCTCAGGATCCCGGGCGCGACCACCTGTGGGGTGTCGTCGGTCGGTTCGGTGAAGAACATCAGCACGATCACCCGGACATAGAAGTAGGCGGCGACCCCGCTGGCGATCACACCGATGATGACCAATGGCACGGCGCCGCCCTGCGCGGCGGCCTGGAACACCGTCAGCTTGCTGATGAATCCGCTGGTCAACGGGATACCGGCGAAGGCCAACAGGAACATCGAAAGCATCACGCCCACAATGGGAGAACGCTGCCCGAGCCCCGCCCAGTGCGACAGCGTGGCGTCCTCGACGCCGTCGGAGTTGCGAATCAGGCCGACGATGGCGAACGCGCCGACCGTGCTGAAGCTGTAGGCCACCAGGTAGAACAGAGTGGCCGCCAAACCGGCGTGGTTGTCGGCGATCACACCGGTGAGGATGAAACCGACGTGGGCGACCGACGAATAGGCAAGCATGCGTTTGACGTCGGCCTGGTTGACCGCGGTCACGGTACCGACGGCCATGGTCAGGATCGCGATCGCCCACAGCACCGGACGCCATTCCTCGTGCAGCGGCGGCAATGCGACGTAGACGACGCGCAGCAGCGCACCGAAAGCCGCGACCTTGGTGGCCGCCGCCATGAACCCGGTGATCGGTGTGGGTGCACCCTGGTATACGTCGGGAATCCACGAGTGGAACGGCACCGCGCCCACTTTGAACAGCAGGCCGACCGACAACAGCGCGACGCCGACCAATGCCATCGAGCTGTCACCATGGGCCGCAAGCGCATCCCGGATGCCCGGCAGCAACAGCGTTCCGGTCGCACCGTAGATCAGCGCCACCCCGTAGAGGAAGAACGCCGACGAGAAGGCACCGAGCAAGAAGTACTTCATCGCCGCTTCCTGCGACAGCAGCCGGCGGTGACGCGCCAGCCCGCACATCAGATACAGCGGCAGCGACAGCACTTCCAGCGCGACGAACATCGTCAGCAGATCATTGGCCGCCGGGAACACCATCATGCCGCCGACCGACAGCATCAGCAGCGGGAAGAGTTCGGTCTGCGCGGCTCCGGCCCGTTCGGCCTCACGCTCGGCGTCACTTCCGGGGACCGCCGATGCCTGCGGGGTAAAGGCGTCCAATCCCGAAGCCGTCGAAACTCCCGCGGCTACCTTCACCTTGTTGGCTGTCGCGGCGACGTTGGTGCGTTCGGCGATGAAGATGACGGCCAACAGGGCCACCAGCACCACGGTGCCTTGCAGATACAGCGTCGGGCGGTCGATGGCCACCGCGCCCAACACCCCGCTGCGACCGGACGCCGGAAGCGAGCGGCTGACCACGATGTCGGCGGCGAACGCAGCGATCAAACCACCGAGGGCCAGCGTCACCTGGGAGACATAGCGAATGTTGCGGGGCAGGAACGCTTCAGCCAGTACTCCTACCACCGCGATACCGAAGACGATGAGCATCGGGCAGAGCAGGAAGTACTCGACGCTAGGGGTGGGAAGGGTCATCGGTGCGGTCCTTCGGCTGTACGGGGTGCGCTCACGAGCACGCTCGGCGCGGGATCATGCTGACCGATGGTGACCATGGTGTGGTCCACAGCAGGATTGATGATGTCGAGCACCGGCTTGGGATAGACGCCGAGGACGAACAGCAGCGCCATCAACGGTGCGACGACGACGAGCTCGCGCAACCGCAGATCGGTGATTCGTTCGTTGCCTTCGGCCACCGGACCGGTCATCACCCGCTGATAGAGCCACAGCATGTAGATCGCCGCCAGCACCAGGGCGGTCACTCCGAACGTGCCCGCCAGCCAGTACCGGTTGAAAGTGCCTAACAGCACCAGGAATTCGCTGATGAACGGTGCCAGGCCGGGCAGCGAGAGGGTGGCCATGGCCGAGACCATGAAGGTGCCGGCCAGAATCGGCGCCACTTTCTGCACGCCGCCGTAGTCCGCGATCAACCTGCTGCCGCGCCGGGTGACCAGGAATCCGGCGATCAGGAAGACCGCCGCCGTGGACAGGCCGTGGTTGAGCATGTACAGCGTTGAGCCGCTTTGTCCCTGGGTTGTCATCACGAAGATGCCGGCGATGATGAAGCCGAAGTGCGAGATCGAGGTGTAGGCGATCAGGCGCATCATGTCTTTCTGGCCGATCGCGACGATCGCGCCATAGATCACCCCGATGATGGCCAGCGTCACGATCAGCGGGCGGAAATACGTTGACGCATCAGGGAACAGCTGCAGGCAGTAACGCAGCATCCCGAAGGTGCCGACCTTGTCCATTACCGCGGTGATCAAGACCGCGGTCGCCGGCGTGGCCTCGACGCACGCGTCGGGCAGCCAGCGGTGGAACGGCCACAGCGGGGCCTTGACGGCGAAGGCGAACATGAAGCCCAGGAACAGCGCCTTGAACACCGCGGGGTCCACGCCGGCGAAGCGGCCCGAGGAGATGCCGGTCACTATTTCACGGAAGTCGAATGTGCCCGCACCGTGCTGGGCGGTGACCACGTACAGGCCGATCACCGCGGCGAGCATGATCAGACCGCCGAACAGGTTGTACAGCAAGAACTTCACCGCGGCCCGCGATCGCCCGGTTCCCTTGCCGAAGCCGCCGATCAGGAAGTACATCGGGATCAGCATGGCCTCGAAGAACACGTAGAACAGCAGCACGTCTAGCGCGATCACCGAGATCAGCACCATCGACTCGATGGCCAGCGTCAAGGCTACGTAGGCGTGTACGCCCCGGGTGCCCTCGCCACCGTCGTTCCAGCCCGCGACCAGCAGCAGCGGAATCAGGATCGCGGTCAGCAGCACGAGGATGACCGCGATGCCGTCCACGCCGAGGTTGTAGCCGGCGCCGAAGGACGGAATCCAGGGATGCTTTTCCAGGAATTGGTAAGGGGCGCCGCCGGTTTTGAAACTGATCGCGACGACGAGTGCGACCGCCAGCGTCAGGATGCTGACGACCACGCCGGTCCACTTGGCGAGCTGTCGCAGGCCGGGAGGCATCAGGATGATCAGGATGGAACCGGCCAGCGGGACCAGCCACAGCACGCTCAGCCACGGAACGTTAGTCACCACAGTTGCACCGCCAGGATCGCGGCGACCAGCAAGGTGGCGCCGGCCAGCATCGACAGCGCATAGGAGCGCGCGAAGCCGGTTTGCAGCCCCCGCAACCGATTCGAGGTCCGGCTGACCAGCGCGGCCAGCGCGTTGACCGAGCCGTCCACCCCCGCGTCGTCGACTTCGACCAGCGTGTCGGTCAACTGCGCGCCAGGGCGCATGAATACCTCCTCGTTGAAGGCGTCGCCGTAGAGGTCTCTTCGCGCGGCCGTGGTGAGCGCCGACACCTGAACGGGAGCCACTCTGGGGATGTCCGCCCTGCCGTACTTCTGATAAGCCACTGCGATCCCTACCGCGACGACGCCGAGCGCGAGCGTGGTGCTGATCCAGGCCGGAAGGGCGTGCGTGCTTTCCTCGTGCGCGCCGACGACCGGTTCCAGCCAGCGCGGCAGGGTGCCTCCGATGGCGAACAGGCCGCCGGCGAACACCGAGCCGAACGCGAGCAGGATCATCGGCCCAGTCATCAGGGCGGGCGCCTCGTGCGGGTGACTGCCCGGCGCCCAACGCTTTTCGCCGAAGAAGGTCATCAGCATCACCCGAGTCATGTAGAACGCGGTGATGCCTGCGCCCAGCAGCGCCGCCGCGCCCAGCGTGTAACCGCGGAGGTCGCCGGCGCCCAGCGCCGCCTCGATGATGGCGTCCTTGGAGTAGAAGCCTGCGAACGGCGGTACGCCGATGATTGCCAGGTAGCCCAGGCCGAAGGTGATGAAGGTGATGGGCAGGGCGGCGCGCAGCCCGCCGTAGCGGCGCATGTCCTGTTCTTCGTGCATCGCGTGAATGATCGAGCCCGATCCGAGGAACAACCCGGCCTTGAAGAAGCCGTGCGTGAGCAGGTGCATGATCGCGAACGCATATCCGGCGGGACCGAGTCCCGCAGCCAGGACCATGTAACCGATCTGGCTCATCGTCGACGCGGCGAGCGCCCGCTTGATGTCGTCCTTGGCGCAGCCGATGAACGCCCCGAACAGCAGGGTGACGGCGCCGACGATGACCACGCCCAACTGCGCTCCGGGAGCGAGGTTGTAGATCGGGTTGGACCGCACGATCAGGTACACACCGGCGGTCACCATGGTCGCGGCGTGGATCAGCGCGGACACCGGCGTCGGGCCCTCCATCGCGTCACCCAACCAGGCTTGCAGCGGGACCTGCGCGGACTTCGCGCAGGCACCCAGTAACAGCAGCAGCCCCATCCCGGTCAACACGCCCTTGCTGGCGGCGGGCGCACCGGCGAAAACACCGGCGTAGGACAGCGTGCCGAACGTGCTGAACATCATGAACATGCCGACGGCCAGACCGGCGTCGCCGACCCGGTTCATCACGAACGCCTTCTTGGCGGCCGTGGCCGCCGACGGCTTGTGGTACCAGAAACCGATCAGCAGATAGGACGCCAGGCCGACGCCTTCCCAGCCGACGTAGAGCACCAGGTAGTTGTCGGCGACGACCAGCAGCAGCATCGAGGCCAGGAAGAGATTGAGGTAGCCGAAAAACCTTCGGCGGTCCGGGTCTTCGGCCATGTAGGCGACCGAATAGATGTGGATCAGCGATCCCACCCCGGAGATCAGCAGCACGAAACAGATTGAGAGCTGGTCGATCTGCAGTCCGAAGTCGACCTGGAATTGGTCGACCGGGATCCAGGTGAACACCGTCTGGTGGATGGCGCGGTGCTCACTGTCGCGGCCCAGCAATTCCGACAGCAGCGTCGCGCCCACCCCGAACGCCCCCAGCGCGGCAAGGACGCCCAGCCAATGCCCCCACGCGTCGGTACGTCTGCCACCGAACAGCAGGATTGCGGCACCCGCCAGTGGTAGTGCCACGAGCAACCAGGTCAAGTGTGCGATGTTTGTCACGGCGGCGTTCTTCTACCCTTTGAGTAGGTTCGCGTCGTCGACCGACGCCGATTTGCGGGCACGGAAAATCGTCATGATGATGGCCAGGCCGATGACGACCTCGCACGCGGCCACCACCATCGTGAAGAACGCGATCATCTGCCCGTCCAGATGGCCGTGCATGCGCGCGAAGGTGACGAACGCCAGGTTCACGGCGTTGAGCATCAACTCGACGCACATGAACATCACGATGGCGTTGCGGCGTAACAGCACACCGGCCGCCCCGATCGTAAAGAGCAGTGCCGAAAGGTAAAGGTAGTTAGCCGGATTCACGATGTGCCGCCTTTGATGGCTTGCCGGCGGGGAGTTTCCTTGCCGTCCGCACCCCGGGTTCGCAGCATCTTCGACACCGAATCGTCCGCGTAGGAGCCGTCGGGCAGCAACGCGGCCACGTCCACCGCGTTGTGGCGTGCGTAGACGCCGGGGTTGGGCAGCGGGGTCGGACGGCCACCGGACCGGAACCGTTCTTCCGAGAGTTCGCGCTGGGTCTTGCGGCGTTCGAAACGCTCGCGGTGCGCCAGCACCATCGCCCCGACCGCGGCAGTGATCAGCAGCGCGCTGGTCAGCTCGAAGGCCCACAGGTATCGCGAAAAGATCAGTGCCGCCAGGCCTTCGACGTTGCCGTTGGCATTGGCGGTGGTCAGTCCGACGAAGCCCCCGGTCGTCACCTTGCCGATGGCGGCGACCAGCAGGATGCCGAACCCTACTCCGGTGATGACCGCCGCGACGCGCTGTCCGCGCAGCGTTTCCTTCAGTGATTCCGCGGAGTCCACGCCGATCAGCATCAGCACGAACAGGAACAGCATCATCACCGCACCGGTGTAGACCACGACTTGAACCACACCCAGGAACAGCGCGTCCTGGATCATGTAGAAGATCGCCAGGATGATCATCGTCATCGCGAGGAACATCGCGGAGTACACGGCGTTAGCGGCCGTGACCACCCCGATCGCGCCGATCACGGCCAGAGCGCCCAGCAGCCAGAAGGCCACGGCTTCGCCGGTGGAGGTGCGAACGATGACGTCGCTCGCCAGGTTGGCGGCAAGTATCGTGCTCACCTTGCTTCTCCGACCGCATCTTTGGCGTCGTTCCTCGCCCTCAAGCCATCCGCGGTGACGTTGCCCTGGTAGTAGTCCTTGTCGGTAGCGCCCTCGGTCCGAGGATGCGGCGGCGCGAGCATGTTCTGCAGCAGCGGCGCTAGCAGCCGGTCCTTTTCGTAGATCAGGTCGGCACGGTTGTCGTCGGCCATCTCGTAGTCGTTGGTCATCGTCAGCGCGCGTGTCGGGCAGGCCTCGATGCACAGACCGCAGCCGATGCAGCGCAGATAGTTGATCTGGTAGACCCGGCCGTAACGTTCTCCCGGCGAAAACCGTGCCTCATCGGTGTTGTCGGCGCCCTCGACGTAGATCGCGTCGGCCGGGCAGGCCCAGGCGCACAGCTCGCAGCCGATGCACTTCTCCAGCCCGTCGGCGTACCGGTTGAGTTGGTGACGACCGTGATAGCGCGGTGCGACGGGGCCGGGCTTCTCCGGATACTCCTCGGTGACAGTCTTTTTGAACATCGCTGCGAATGTCACGCCGAATCCGGCCACGGCGTCGAGGAATTTAGCCATGTGCTTTCTCCTTGCTCGCACCGACCGCCGGTGTCAGAACCTTGCCCGGCAGCGGTGGTGTCGGGAATGCCGGGGGCAGCGGTAAGGCGTCGCTGCGCTTGCGCAACTCGCGCGCCAGCGCGCGATTGCCCGGCGTGCTGAATGGCCTGCGCAGCAACAACACCAGCGCCACGGCGAAGACGAGGCTGCTGACCACCAGCAGCGGAGTCCAATGGGCGTAGCCCTCGTTGCGCAGCGTGCGGATGATGCCCGCGATCAGCACCCAGACCAGCGACGCGGGAATGAGCAGTTTCCAGCCCAGTGCCATGAACTGGTCGTAGCGCAGCCGGGGCAGGCTGGCTCGCAGCCACATGTAGATGAACAGGAAGACCCACATCTTTGCGGTGAACCAGAGCACGGGCCACCAGCCTGTGTTGGCGCCGTCCCACATGTTCAGTGGCCACGGCGCATGCCAGCCACCGAAGAACATCAGCGTGGCGAGCGACGAAACCGTCATCATGTTCACGTATTCCGCCAGCATGAACATCGCGAACTTCAGCGACGAGTACTCGGTGTGGAAGCCGGCGACGAGTTCACCCTCGGCCTCGGGCAGATCGAAGGGGGCGCGGTTGGTTTCGCCGACCATCGAGATCAGATAGATGATGAACGACGGCAGCAGCAGGAAGATGTACCAAACGCCGTCCTGCGCCTTGATGATTCCCGACGTCGACATGGTGCCGGCGAACAAAAAGACGGCCGCGAACGACAGGCCCATCGACACCTCGTAGGAGATGACCTGCGCGGTGGACCGCACCCCGCCCAGCAGCGGGTAGGTGGAACCGGATGCCCAGCCGCCCAACACGATGCCGTAGACGCCGATCGCCGACAGCCCGAGGATGAACAGCACCGCGACCGGCGTGTCGGTCAGCTGCAGCGGCGTGCGGTGACCGAACACCGAGACCTCGGGCCCGAACGGGATGAACGAGAACGCGGTGAACGCCGGGATCGTCGAGATGACCGGCGCCGCCATGTAGACGAACCAGTCGACGCCGCGGGGCGTGATGCTTTCCTTGAGCGCCAGCTTGATTCCGTCGGCCAGGCTCTGCAGGGCGCCCCAGGGGCCCGCCCGGTTGGGGCCGGGCCGCAGCTGCATCCAGCCAAGTATCTTGCGCTCGAGCAGGATTGCCAGCAGCACATTCAGCATCAAGAAGACGAAAATGGCCAGCGCCTTGCCGAGCACCAGCCACCACGTGTCGTGTCCGAAGGCGCTCAACGTGTCCGTCATGAAGCCACTCCGATTCGCACGATGTTGCCGACGGTCACACCCAGGTCCCGCTGCACCGCCGAGCCCGGTGAGTTCAGCGGTAGCCACACCACCCGGTCGGGCATGTCAGTGATGTTCAGCGGCAGGCTGATTGATCCGCGCGATGTGCTGACCGTGACCGTGTCGCCCTCGGCCGCGCCGATCTCAGTCGCGGTCCCGGCCGACAGCCGGACCACGGGTTTGCGTGCCGTCCCCGCGAGATACGGTTCGCCGTCCTGGGCCCGGCCGTTGTCGAGCATCATGCGCCAGCCGGTGAGCACGGCTTCGCCTTGCCCGGGCTGCGGTGGCTGCGGAGCTTCAACCGTTGCGCCACTTGCGCGATCGCCCTCCCAGTTGCCCAGCGCCGCGACCTGCTCGCGGGCCGCTTGGACGCCGGTCATGCCAAGGTAAACACCCATTTCGTCGGCCAGCGTGTCCAGGATCTGGTGGTCGGACTGAGTGGCTCGTTGGGTGCTGCCGTGCAGCGCGGGTTCGAAGGGCCGGAATCGGCCTTCCCAGTTGACGAATGCGCCCGCCTTCTGTGTGGTGGGCGCGACGGGGAACACCACGTCGGCTCGTTCGGTGACCTCACTGTGCCGCAGTTCCAGGCTGACGACGAAGTCGGCGGCATCCAGCGCGGCCAATACGGCATCCGGATCGGCGAAGTCGGCGGGCTCGATACCGCCGACCAGCAGCGCGCCCAGGCTTCCGTCCGTCGCTGCGGCCAGAATGCCGTCAACGTCACGCCCTGGGGCAGAAGGCAATTCGTCGACGTTCCACGCCGCGGCCACCTCTGCGCGGGCGGCGTTGTCGGCGACCAGGCGACCGCCGGGCAGCAGCCCGGGCAGTGCCCCGGCTTCGAGCGCGCCACGTTCGCCGGCGCGCCGCGGCACCCAGGCCAGCCGGGCCCCGGTGGCATCCGCGAGGCGGGCCGCCGCGGACAATCCGCCCGGTACCGTGGCCAGCCGTTCGCCGACCATGATGACCGCTCCGGGCTTGGACAGCAGCTCGCCGACCTCGCCGCCGGCCAGGCCGTCCAGCGTGACTGGTTCGGCACCCGGCACGGTTTGCAGCAGCCGGCCCGACATCTTCGTCAGGGCACGGGTGGCGAACGGAGCGACCGCGTAGATCGGCACGCCGCGCTTGCGGGCGGCCTTGCGCAGCCGAAGGAATACGATTGGCGCCTCGTCCTCGGGCTCGAAGCCGACCAGCACAACCACCGGCGCCGATTCCAGATCGGAGAAGGTGACCGTGAGCTGGCGGCCCGCGATGCGTGCCGAGAGGAACTCCGCCTCTTCGGCCGACGATGGGCGAGCACGGAAGTCGATATCGTTGGTGTCCAACACAATTCGTGCGAACTTCGAATAGGCGTAGGAGTCTTCCCAGGTACCGCGGCCGCCGACCAGCACACCGGTGCGCCCGCGCGCTGCTTCGAATCCCTGCGTTGCGGCCACGATCGCGTGCGCCCACGACGCGGGCTGCAGCGTGCCGTCGGCGTCCCGGACCAGGGGAGTGGTGAGCACGTCGGGCTGGGTGTCGTAGCGGAAAGCCCACCGACCCTTGTCGCAGTTCCACTCCTCGTTGACCTCGGGGTCGTCGCCGGCGAGCCGGCGCAGCACTTTGCCGCGCCGGTGGTCGGTGCGCTCGGCACAGCCGCCGGCGCAGTGCTCGCACACGCTGGGGCTGGAGACCAGATCGAATGGGCGGGCCCGGAATCGGTACGCGGTGCCGGTCAGCGCGCCCACCGGACAGATCTGCACGGTGTTGCCCGAGAAGTAGGAGTCGAACGGCTCGTTCGCGTAGATGCCGACCTGCTGCAGGGCACCGCGCTCCTGCATGTCGATGAACGGATCGCCGGCGATCTGCTCGGAGAAGCGCGTGCAGCGCGCACATAGGATGCACCGCTCGCGGTCAAGTAGCACCTGCGAGGAGATGTTGATCGGCTTGGTGAAGGTGCGCTTGACGTCTTCGAAACGAGAATCGCTGCGGCCGTTGGACATTGCCTGGTTCTGCAGTGGGCATTCGCCACCCTTGTCGCACATCGGGCAGTCCAGCGGGTGGTTGATCAGCAGCAGTTCCATCACACCGTGCTGGGCCTTGTCCGCGGCCTCGGAGGTGAGCTGGGTGCGCACCACCATGTCGTCGGTGCACACGATGGTGCACGACGCCATGGGCTTGCGCTGCCCCTCCACCTCGACCATGCACTGTCGGCACGCGCCGACCGGGTCGAGCAGCGGGTGGTCGCAGAACCTCGGAATCTGGATGCCCATCAACTCGGCCGCCCGGATCACCAGAGTCCCCTTGGGAACTGTGATCTCAGTGCCGTCGATGGTCAGCTTGACCATGTCGGGCGGCGTTGTTTCGCCACCGGTCTCGGTTTTGGCCGCGCTAGTCATCAGGGCTGTGTCTCTTTCCGGGTCTCTTTCCGGCCATTCGGCCCTGCCGTCAGCATGGAGTCTCGTGGGTCGAACGGGCAGCCGCCCCCTTCGACGTGGGCGATGTACTCGTCGCGGAAATACTTGATCGACGACATCACCGGGCTGGCCGCACCATCGCCCAACGCGCAGAACGACTTTCCGAGGATCGCATCGGAGATGTCCAGCAATTTGTCGAGATCCTCGTGGGTGCCCTTGCCCGTCTCGAGCCGTGTGTAGATCTGGTCCAGCCAGAACGTGCCCTCGCGGCACGGCGTGCACTTGCCGCACGACTCGTGCTTGTAGAAGTACGTCCAGCGCTGCACCGCGCGCACCACGCAGGTGGTCTCGTCGAAGATCTCCAGCGCCTTGGTACCCAGCATCGAGCCGGCCGCGCCCACGCCCTCGTAATCCAGTGGCACGTCGAGGTGTTCGTCGGTCAGCAGCGGCGTCGAGGAGCCGCCCGGTGTCCAGAACTTCAGACGGTGCCCGGCGCGGACGCCGCCGGCGTAGTCGAGCAATTCGCGCAGTGTGATGCCCAGCGGCGCCTCGTACTGACCGGGGCGAGTGACGTGTCCGGACAGCGAGTACAGCGTGAAGCCGGGCGATTTCTCGCTGCCCATCGACCGGAACCATTCGACGCCGTTGAGAATGATCGGCGGCACGCTGGCGATGGTCTCGACGTTGTTGATCACCGTGGGGCAGCCGTAAAGCCCGGCCACGGCAGGGAACGGCGGGCGTAGCCGGGGCTGCCCGCGCCGGCCCTCCAGACCCTCCAGCAGTGCGGTTTCCTCGCCGCAGATGTAGGCGCCCGCACCGGCGTGCACCACCAGCTCCAGGTCGTAGCCCGAGCCCGCGATGTCGCGGCCCAAATAGCCTGCAGCGTAAGCCTCGGCGACCGCGTTCTGCAGCCGGCGCAGCACCGGCACCACTTCGCCGCGCACGTAGATGAAGGCGTGGCTGGCCCGGATGGCGTAGGAGGCGATGATGGCGCCTTCCACCAGTAGGTGGGGCGTCGCCAGCATCAGCGGAATGTCTTTGCACGTACCGGGTTCGGACTCGTCAGCGTTGACGACCAGGTAGTGCGGCTTGGCGGCCGGGCCGGAGTCGCCCTGCGGGATGAACGACCACTTCGTGCCGGTCGAGAAGCCTGCGCCGCCGCGACCGCGCAGGCCCGAGTCCTTCACGGCCCCAATCACCGCGTCGGGCTCCATCTTCAGGGCCTTCTTCAGCGCCTGGTAGCCGTCGTGACGCTGGTAGGTCTCGAGCGTGAACGACTTCGGGTCGTCCCAGTAGCGGCTGATGACCGGGGTCAGCGGGGTGGTCATGAGTTGCCTCCGGGAGCCGGCGGGGCTTCCATGCCCTTCTCCTTGGCGACCTGCAGCCCGGCCAAAGTGGCCGCGCCGGCACCGCCCTGGCCTTCGTCGGGGCGCTCGTCGGGCAGGCCGGCCAAAATCCGTGAGGTCTCGCGGAACTTGCACAGCGCGCCGCGGGTGGGCGCCTTGGGTTTGCCGGCCCGCAACGAGTCGACAAGCTCGCGCGCCGACTCCGGTGTCTGGTTGTCGTAGAACTCCCAGTTGACCATCACCACGGGCGCGAAGTCGCATGCCGCGTTGCATTCGATGTGCTGCAACGTGACCGAGCCGTCGTCGGTGGTCTCGTCGTTGCCGATGCCGAGATGCTCTTTGAGGGAGTCGAACACGGCGTCGCCGCCCATCACAGCACACAGCGTGTTGGTGCAGACGCCGACCAGGTAATCGCCGGTCGGGCCGCGTCGGTACATCGTGTAGAAGCTACCCACCGCCGACACCTCGGCGCCGGTCAATCCGACTTGCTCGCCGCAGAATTCGAGGCCGGCCGGTGTCAGGTAGGAATCCTCTGCCTGGACCAGGTGCAGCAACGGCAACAACGCGGAGCGCTTGTCGGGATAGCGGCTGATGATCTCCTTGGCTTCGACCTCCAGCCGCGCCCGGACCTCCGGCGGATACGACTGCGGCGCACCCTCGGTCACGAATTGGTTGGGTTCTTCGGGCGGCGGTCCCAGCCGGATGAACACCCGCTCGCCCGAGCCCGGGGAGCCTCCCACCGGTGCGCTCATCGGTCGACTCCGCCCATGACCGGGTCGATGCTGGCGACCGCGGTGATCAGGTCGGCGACCATACCGCCCTCGCACATCGCGGCGACCGACTGCAGATTGGTGAAGGACGGATCCCGGTAATGCACTCGGTAAGGCCGGGTTCCGCCGTCACTGACCATGTGGACGCCGAGCTCTCCGCGGGGTGATTCCACCGCGCTGTAGACCTGGCCGGCCGGCACCCGGATGCCCTCGGTGACCAACTTGAAGTGGTGGATCAAGGCTTCCATCGAGCCGCCCATGATCTTGGCGATGTGCTCGGGCGAATTACCCATGCCGTCGGGTCCTACCTTCAGGTCGGCGGGCCAGGCGATCTTGCGATCCTCCACCATGTGCGGTCCCGGCTTCAGCTTGTCCAGGCATTGCTCGACAATCTTGATCGACTCCCACATTTCCTTGACGCGAATCATGTAGCGCCCGTAGGCGTCACACGTGTCTGCGGTGATCACGTCGAACTCGTAGTCCTGGTACCCGCAGTAGGGTTCACTCTTGCGCAGGTCGTGCGGCAAACCGGTGGAGCGCAGGATCGGTCCGGTGATGCCCAGCGCCATGCAGCCGGTCAGGTCGAGATAGCCGACGCCCTCGGTGCGCGCTTTCCAGATGGCGTTTTCGTTGAGCAGATCGCCCATTTCGCGCAGCACCTGCTTGAGCCCCTTGAGGCCCTCGACGATGTCGGCTTCGGCGCCCGGCGGCAAGTCCTGCGCCACCCCGCCGGGGCGGATGTAGGCGCTGTTCATCCGCAGCCCACTGATCTTTTCGAACAGGGTCAAGACGATCTCGCGTCCCCGGAAGCCAACGAACATCGGCGTCATCGCGCCCAGCTCCATGCCGCCGGTGGCCAACGCGACCAGATGCGAGGAGATCCGGTTGAGCTCCATCATCATCACGCGGATGACGTTGACCCGCTCCGGGATCTCATCGGTGATGCCGAGCAGCTTCTCGACACCGAGACAGTAGGCGGTCTCGTTGAAAAACGGTGACAGGTAGTCCATCCGGGTCACGAACGTGACACCCTGCGTCCAGTACCGGTATTCGAGGTTCTTCTCGATTCCGGTGTGCAGGTAGCCGATTCCGCAGCGGACCTCGGTGACGGTCTCACCTTCGATCTCGAGAATCAACCGCAACACCCCATGGGTGGACGGGTGCTGAGGGCCCATGTTGACGACGATGCGTTCACCGGGATCCGCGGCACGGGCGGCCTCGACGACCTGTCCCCAGTCCTGTCCGCCGGCGACGACGACAGTTTCGGCGCCACCATCGTGCGTCGAGTCAGTGATTGTGCTCATTAGTTGTACGCTCTCCGCTCGTCGGGCGGGGGTATCTGTGCTCCCTTGTACTCGACGGGAATGCCGCCGAGCGGGTAGTCCTTGCGCTGCGGATGGCCGTGCCAGTCGTCCGGCATCTCGATGCGGGTCAGCGACGGGTGCCCGTCGAAGATGATGCCGAAGAAGTCGTACGTCTCGCGCTCGTGCCAGTCGTTGGTCGGGTAGATGCCGTACAGCGACGGGATGTGCGGATCACCATCGGGCGCAGACACTTCCAGCCGGACCCGGCGATTGTGCGTGATCGACTGCAACGGGTACACGGCGTGCAATTCGCGGCCGGTCTCGTGCGGGTAGTGCACCCCGCTGACGCCCAGGCACATCTCGAAGCGCAATTCGGGTTCGTCGCGCAGGCGTTGGGCGACATGGGGCAGCGCCTCCCGGCGCACGTGCAACGTCAGTTCGTTGCGGTCGACGACGACTTTCTCGATCGCGTCTTCGAATTCGATGTCGCCGGCCTTCAATGCATCGGCCAGCCGGTCGACCACATCGTCGAAATAACCGCCGTACGGCCGGGGACTACTGCCCGGGAGCGTGATCTGCCGCACCAGGCGTCCGTAACCGGAGGTATCACCCGAACCCGAAATGCCGAACATGCCGCGGCGCACGTTGATCACTTCTTCGTCGGACGAGGGCACCGCGCCGCCCACTTCGCTGGCGGCTACCTTAGGGTCCTGTTCCGGCGAGCTCATCGAAGCAGCCCACGCATCTCGATGGTGGGCCGGGCGCCCAGTGCCGCCTGCTCGGCTTCAGCGATGGCCTGCTCGCGGTTCACGCCGAGCGGCATTTCCTGAATCTTCTCGTGCAGCTTGAGAATTGCGTACAACAGCATCTCCGGGCGGGGCGGGCAGCCGGGGAGGTAGATGTCCACCGGAACCACGTGATCCACGCCCTGCACGATCGCGTAGTTGTTGAACATCCCGCCGGACGAGGCGCAGACGCCCATGGCTAGCACCCATTTCGGTTCCGCCATCTGGTCGTAGATCTGGCGCAGCACCGGGGCCATCTTCTGGCTCACCCGCCCGGCCACGATCATCAGGTCGGCCTGGCGCGGTGTTGCCGAAAACCGCTCCATCCCAAACCGTGCGATGTCGAACCGCGGTCCGGCCGTTGCCATCATCTCGATCGCGCAGCACGCCAATCCGAACGTTGCCGGCCACAACGAGTTCTTCCGGACGTAGCCGGCGATCTTCTCGACAGTGCCGAGCAGGATGCCGGCGGGTAGCTGTTCTTCCAGGCCCATGAGTTACCTCAATCCCATGTCAGGCCGCCGCGGCGCCACACGTAGGCGTAGGCCACGAACACGGTGAGCATGAACACCACCATCTCGACCAGAGCAAACATCCCCAGTGCGTCGTAGCTGACCGCCCACGGATACAGGAACACGATTTCGATGTCGAAGACGATGAACAGCATCGCGGTCAGGTAGTACTTCACCGGAAACCGCTGCCCGGGCGTCGCATGCGGCCCACTCACCGACGTTTCGGTCGGCTCGATGCCGCATTCGTAGGCCGCCATCTTCGACTTGTTGTAGCGCGACGGGCCGGCCAGGCTTGCGATCACCACCGAGCCCACAGCAAAGGCGGCGGCGATTCCGCCTAGCACCAGGATGGGTATGTAGACGTTCAACTCGCTCCAAGATCCGTCGTGGGGCCGCCTATATAGCGACCAGGCGGCGACCGGGCTGCTGTGACGGACTGGGTCTGTAGCCCGGCACAGTGATCTTCAACATAGCGTCGAGGCGGCTGGGGCACGTGCTCGGGGTGGTGCTAATGCGTGGTTTGCGGTGTGAGATCCGGCACGTTTTCGGGGCGCGGCAAAGACGGCGCCGCAACGGCACCGGGAAAGGAGCAGGTCGTCAGCTTCAGATCGCGGGGGCGCGCAGCAACCCGAGCACGGTGCGACCCAGCACGATCGGGTCGATCGGGTGCGGCACCGCGGCCTCGGCGCGCGACCACGTCGCGAGCCACGCGTCGTCCGGGCGTCCGGTGAGCACCAGGATCGGCGGGCAGGTTTCGAGCTCGTCCTTGAGCTGTTTGGCGATTCCCATGCCGCCGGTCGGTGTCGCTTCACCGTCGAGGATGGCCAGGTCAATGCCGCCCTCGTCCATGGTGCGGATCACCATCGGGCCGGTAGCCACCTCGACATAGTTCAACTCCGGCAGATCCGGGTGCAGCCGCTTACCCAGTGCCCGCTTCACTTTGTCGCGGGTGTTGGGGTTGTCGCTGTAGACGAGTATCCGCAGAGCGATGGTGGCGTCGGGCACGGTGCAGATGCTACTGGTGCTCGACCGGCTTTATCGGCCAGACCGCACGAAAACGGCCTGTGCCGCCGCCTTGGCCGCGGGCGCGACCATGCCGAACTTGTTCCAGCCGATGCCGAACTGGGATCGATCGATCCTGGTTTCGCCCGAGATTTGGATCGAACCGTCGCCGCTTCCGGTGACGGTGACGGGCAGCGGTACCGGCGCACTGATCCCCTTGATCGTGAAGCTGGCCCGCAGGTCCGCGCCCTTGCCCTCGGTCGGGTGAATCGCCGTGACGACGACGCTGATCTCAGGAAACCGCTCGACATCGAAGAAATCGGCCGAGCGCAGATGCTCGTCGCGACGGCCGATGCCGGTCTGCACCGACGCGGTACGGATGTCGAGGCGGCCGAAGACCGAGCCCTGGCCGGTGAGTTGTCCGTCGCCGGTGAACTCGGTGAACCGGCCCTTGACGGTGAGCAGGCCCCACATGTTCCTGATCTTGAAGGTGACGGCCGACCGGTCGGGAATGATCTTCCACCCCCCGGCCAGGTCGGGATCATTCAACAGTGTTTCCAGCGTCGTCATCGTCACCTCATCAGCGGCGCAATCTCGGCGGGGTCGAAGTACTCGTCGATCCGGTCGATCAGACCATTTGTGCCCACCCTGATCACGATGCAAACGCGCATGGAGATCGATTGACCGGCATGGCCGGTGGCGTGCAGGACGTGCTGCTGAACGAAGCCACTGATCAATCCGTCGTCGAAAAGCCGGCGATCGAGGATCTCGTAGCGACGTTCGGTGGTCACACCGATGAACCAGTCGATGACTTTGAGCGCGCGGGTCTTGTCATCGGTCCTGAAGGGGTCCCGGCTGGCGCCCACCCGCCATACCGCGATGTCGTCGCTCCACAGCCGATCGACCGCGGCCTTGTCGCCGCTGACGATCGATGAGAACAGCTGGTCGGCCGTGTCGAGGACGACCTGGGTGGTTGCAGCGGGCATGGCAGGCTCCTATTCGCTGTCGTACCCGGGGTGGGCAACCGCCAACCGATTGCGCACCAGGGTTCTTAGGACGGCGAGCACCTCGCCGGCACGCTCGTCGAGCTCGCCGGCCCGGATGGCGGCGGCGAGCTGCTCCTCGTCTCCGAAACCCAAGCCGGTCAGCGCGTCTCGCGATTCCGCTTCACTCTCGTCGCGCAGTTCGCGCTCGACGATGCGCAATGCGTTGGCGGCCACCCGGGAGTGGAAGTTGACCTGTCCGGTGGTCGCCTCCCGGACGTCTGTTTCCAGGAACTCGGCCACCGCGGCCACGAGTTCGGCAGCCAGCGGGCGTCCGTATGCGCCGATCACCACCGCGCCTCCTTTGATTGCCCGCCTCGCCCCCTCGCCGCCGCGCGGCTGGGGGTGCCCCCACCGCGCGCCGCTGCGCGGCGTGCATCGTCACCGGGCGCTTCGAGCAGGTTGAGGATGTCCCACTCGGTTTCGCTGACCCGGCGGCCGATCGTCGCCAGCTCGACCGAGCGCGACTGACCGCTCAAATGCCGCTCCGCCTGGAAGCGGCAGATCACGCCCCAGCGCAGGGTGGCCAACACCAGCCACCAGTGCAGTGCCGCCCGGTCGACGCTGGTTCCGCTGGCCCGTTCGTAGTCGCGCACGAAACTCTCTATGCTGCCGAGGCCGCCGGCGCCGAGGCTGGCCGGAGCGCCGAACCGCCAGGCGCGGATGCAGAACCAGGCCAGGTCTTCGTAGGCCTCGCCGCGGTGCACCAGCTCCCAGTCGAGCACCGCGGCCAGGTTGGATCCGTCGACGATCAGGTTGCCCATCCGGTAGTCGCCGTGCACCAGCACCGTTGCCGATTGCTGCGGCCGGTGCGCGGCCAACCAGCGAAAGGCCCATTCGAAGGTGGCGGTGGTGTCGTTCATCGCGTCGAGGCGCTCGCGATACTCCACCAGCTGGTCCTCGTACTCCAGGCCCGGGATGTCCGGGTCGGCCCGGTGAATGGCGGCCAACGCTTGCGCGCATTGCCGCAGCAGCTCGGTGCGGCGCGCGTGCCCGTCGGGAGTGTCGAGCTGACGCTGGATGCGCCGGACGATGGTCTCGCCCTTGATCTCATCGCAGACGAGAAACGGATTGCCCAGTGCCGCAACCGAATCATCGGCGAGGAGGATGTGGGGGACCGGCGCGCCGGCGGCCGCGGCCGCCGCCTGCGCACGGGCTTCGAGCTCCATGCCGGCATGAACGTCGTCGGGTGGGCCGGTGCGCAGGATCAGCGCGCGGCGTTGGCTGCCGGTGACCGCGTCGAACGCCCAGGTGGTGCGGCTGGCGCCGCCGGTCAGCGCGCGCAGGTTCTCGATCGTGGTGCCGGCGCCCAGTACCGGCACCAGCGCCGCTTCCAGTTTGGCGCCCAGTTCCCCGGTCACGGCTTGCCGAACTTGAACAGCCGCTGCGCCACTCGGCGAATCTGGATTTCCTCAGCGCCCTCGGTGATCCGATAGCGTCGATGATGCCGGTAGATGTGCTCGAACTGTTCATGACGGCTGTAGCCCAGACCGCCGTAGACCTGCATGGCGCGGTCGGCGGCGTCGCAGACCAGCCGGTTGGCGCGATAGTTGGCCATCGACACCTTGTCCGACACTTCCATGTGGTGGTCGCGGTCCAGGTGCCAGGCGGCGTATTGCACTAGTAGCCGCACCATCTGCGCTTCGGTCTGCAGCTCGGCGAGCGGCCATTGCACGGCTTGATTGACCGACAACGGCTTGCCGAACACCGTGCGCTTGGCTGCGTATTCGGCGGCTCGGTCGATGCAATACTGCGCGGCGCCCAGGCTGCTCGCGGCTTGGCGAATCCGGTTCTCGTGCAAGAACGTTTGGGCGACCTCCAGGCCGCGGTCGACCTCGCCGAGGACCGCATCGGCGGGGATCCGGACATCGGTCAGCTCGACTTCACCGTGGTCGGTGGGCATGTTGAAGGTCCACCAGTAGTAGGGGACTTCGAATCCGGGGGTGTCGGTCGGGACCAGGAACGCGGTGATGCCCCGCGCTTGTCCCGGCTCACCGGAGGTGCGGGCGAAGACGAGGTCGTGGGTGGCGCGGTGCACACCGGTGTTGAACCGCTTGGAGCCGTTGATCACCCAGCTGTCGCCGTCGAGCTGGGCATGGGTTTCCAGCCAGGTCGCGTCGGATCCGTGCTGCGGCTCGGTCAGTCCGAATGCCATGGACCGCTCACCGGTGATAAGCGCCTCCGACCACACCCGACGCTGCTCGCCGGTGCCGAAGCGCTCCATCATGATCACCTGAGGGAAGTTCCCGACGATCGACGACTCGTTCTGCAGGTCGTTGTGCAGTCCGAGTCCCTTGTGCGCCAAGTGTTCCCGGATCACCGCCATGTCGACGTTGGTGCCGTCGCGGCCGCCCAGCGAGGCCGGAAGTCCGTAGCGCAGCCAGCCGGCCTTGTCGGCGCGCCGGCGCATCTCGGCGAGCAGCTTCTCCCACTCTTCGGTCGGGATGCCGTCGTTGTCCCAATCGGTGCGGGCATGCTCGCGGCGCTGATCGAAGAACTGGATGTTTTCGCGTTCCAGCGGCTTGATCTCCGCCTCGATGAAGGCATCCATCTCGGCGAGTACGCCCGGAAGGTGTTCTGGCAGGGTGAAATCCACAGTTGTCTCCTTGGGAAAGGCTCAAGCGCCGTACAGAGTTTTCTTCCACACCGTCGACAGGGTCGCAATGGCGTCCTCGTCGCTGATCTGCATCCCGAGACCAGACTGCCCGACGAAGACGGTGGTGAAGTTCTCGAACAGCAGGGCAATGGCCGCCGCCGTGTGCTGCGGGTTGAGTTCGCTGCCGTAGCCCTGTTCCTGGGCGCGTCGCACCGATGAGGCCACGATGTCCATGCCGAACTTTCGAAACTCGTTCTGCACGGCCGCGAACCGCTGCTGCGTGGTGGCCAGCTGGGCGACGGCGATCATGATGCCGATGTGCTGCTTGAAGATGTTCCAGTACCCAGTGACCACCGAGGTGAAGAACGCATTGTCGTCCGGAGAGTCGGGCAGGTGCACGCTCAGCCCGGACGGCGCCACCACATCGTGCAGGAACGACTCCGCCAGCGCGGCCAGCAGGTCTTCCTTGTCGGCGAAGTACCGGTAGAAAACCGCCGGCGACTTTCCGGCGGCCGATGTGATGTCGGCCAGCGTGGTGCCGTGAAAGCCGCGTTCGGCGAACAGTTTTCGCGCGGCCTGCTCGATGGCCTCCCTGGTCTGGCGGCCTTTGGAGGTCAGCGCCCGCGACGCGTCGGGGGTGGACACACCCATCAGTTCCGGATCCGGTCGCCCGCGCGCAGTAGCGCGCTCGGCAGGTCATGGCCCACCGCCGATTTCGCGACGGCGGCGGCGGCGATCGCGGCTTGCAGGTCGACGTCCACATCGATGCCACTGTCGGTGAGCAGGTAGACCAGTTCTTCGGTGGCGATGTTGCCGGTGGCCCCCGGAGCGAACGGGCAACCACCCAGTCCGCCGACCGAGGCGTCCAGTCGGGTGACGCCGGCGCTGACCGCCGCGTAGGCGCTGGCCAGCCCGGCGCCGCGGGTGTTGTGGAAGTGCGCTCCCAGCGGCAGGTTGCCGATCACCGGACGCAGTTGGGCGATCAGCGAACTCACCCGGCCCGGGGTGGTGGTGCCGATCGTGTCGGCGATCGACAGGCGGTCGGCACCGCGGTCGCGGGCGGCCGCGGCGATCTCGAGAACCCGCTGCGCCGGGGTGGGTCCTTCGAACGGCGAGTCCCATGCGGTGGCGATGACGACCTCGACGGTGACAGGAAGGCTTGAGGGGCCGCCGTGCGCGATGGCGACGATCTCGTCGATCTGGTCGGTGGCCTGGACGCTGGTGCGCCCGACGTTGGCCATGCTGAACGTGTCGTCGGCGGCCACCACGTATTCGATCGAGCGCAGCCCGGCGGCAACCGCGCGCTTGGCGCCATTGGGGCTGGCAACCAGGGCGGAGAATTCGATGTCGGGGTAGTTGTGCAGCTGGGCGGCGAGCTCGGCGGCATCGGCCATCGACGGCACTTTCGTCGGGGAGACGAACGCCGTCGCCTCCACCTCGCGCACACCCGTGGCGGCCACCGCCGCGAGCAGTTCGAGCTTGGCCGACAACGGGATTGGCTTTTCGATCTGCAGCCCGTCGCGCAGCGCCACCTCACGGATATCGACGTGCCGGTTCATAGCACCCCCTCGCCGCGCAGTGCCTCGAGCTCGTCGGCGGTCTTGCCGAGCAACCCCGCGTAGACGTCGTCGTTGTGTTGTCCGGGGCAGGCCGGCCCCGCATGGCGGACACTGCCCGGCGATTCCGACAGCACCGGAACAACTCCGGGTCCCAATACATTACGTGCGATGCGTTCGTCATAGTGCTCGACCAGCATGCCGCGTGCCCGCAGCTGAGGGTCTTCGACCACTTCGGCGACGGTGTTGATCGGGCCCGCGATCACGCCTGCGGCACTGAGGGTTTCGACGATGGTTCCGGGCTGCCGCTCGGCGGCCCATGCGCCGATGATCTTGTCGAGCTCGTCCTGGTTGCGCCCGCGAGCGGTGTGCGTGGCGAACCGGTCGTCGCCGGCCAGCTCCGGGCGCCCCATCGCCGCGCACAGCCGGGCGAACACGGTGTCCTGGTTGGCCGCGATCACCACCCACGAATCGTCGGCGCTGCGATAGATGTTCGACGGCGCGATACCTTCCAGCCGGGTGCCCGACGGTCCGCGCACCACGCCGCCTACGTCGTAATCGGGAATCGTGGATTCCTGGATGGCCAAGCAAGATTCGGTCAGCGCGACGTCGACGACTTGTCCTCGACCCGTGACGCTGCGACGGTACAGGGCGGCTATCGCGCCCTGGGCGCCGAACATGCCGGCCAGACTGTCGCCGAGCGAGAGCGCCAGGCGGGGTGGCGGGCCGCCGGGAAATCCGTTGAGGTGGCGCAGTCCGCTGGCGGCCTCGGCCACCGAGGCATAACCCGCCTTGTGCGCGTCGGGTCCGGTCTGCCCGTAACCGGACACCCGGACCAGGATGATGCCGGCGTTGCGTTCGCTGAGTATGTCGTAGCCCAGGTTCCACTTCTCGAGAGTGCCCGGGCGGAAGTTCTCCACCACGACGTCGGACTTCTCGACGAGCTCGAGGAACAGCTCGCGCCCGTGCGGTTTGCGCAGGTCGAGCGTGATCGCTTTCTTGTTGCGCGCGGCCACGGTCCAGAACACGTGGTGCCCTTCGTATTCGGCTTGACCCCAGTTGCGCAGCGGGTCCGGGGCGCCCGGCGGCTCCACCTTGATGACCTCGGCGCCCATGTCCCCGAGCAAGCGGCCGGCGAACGGACCCGCGATCAAGGTGCCCAGTTCGAGCACCCGGATGCCGTCCAGCGCACCCGTCACGGCGAGCTCGCGAATTCGTGCCGGATCAGCCAGTCGGTGACGACGTTGACGGCCTCGCGCAACTTGTCGCGCTGGTCCGGACCGGCGTAATAGTGTGTGGCACCAGGGATTTCGTACATCTCCTTGTCGGAATGTCCGATCGCCTCGAACAGCCGCCGGGTGTGGCTGGGTGTGCAGGCGTCGTCGGCCAGGTTGCCGATCACCAGCGCAGGGATGGCGATATCGCGACCGCAGTCCACTCCGTCGCCGCGGGCTTCGTCGTAGCTCCATTGCGACAGCCAGCCGCGCAGCGTCGAGAAGCGGGCCAGCCCGACCGGGCTCATGTTCACCACCTGAGGATCACCCAGATAGCAGGTGCCCGGCGTGCGCTCGTTGGGATCCACGGTGGGATCCAGCCAGCGGGGATCAGCCATCGTGCCATGAACGACGAATCCGAACTCGTCGTCGGGGCGGCCCTGAGCGGTCAAATCAGCCAGCTTCTCTTTGGCCCATGCGGTGATGCGGCGGTTGCGGTCGATCTGCGCTTGACGGTACCGGTCCAGGAACTCCTGGGTGTAGGGCGGCTGGTTGGGATTGTCGGGGTTGTACAGATCGAGCTCGGGATCGCGCTTGGTGGGATCGGATTCGTCGAGGATGGACGCGTCCAGCCATTCGGTCAGCGTGCCGTGCCGGCTGATGTGCGCGGCCAACAGCATGATGCCGTCGGCGGCCGGCAGCTCCAGCTTGGTCAGGTCCGGTCCGTCGCCGGTCGGGCTCGACGTGATCGTCGCGTGCTGGGCCTGCTGCTGGTAGAAGACCGACAGCGAGCCGCCCCCGCTCCATCCCGCCAACACCACCTTGGGATAGCCCAGCCGGTTCTTGGCGTCCTTGATGCATTCCCCGAGATCCTCGACGACCTTCTCCATCAGCAACGCCGAATCCGTGCCGCGGAACCGGCTGTTGCAGTAGATGACGTGGTGGCCGGCCCGAGCCAGCGCGTTGATCATCGGAAGATAGGCGCCGCCGCCGATCGGGTGCATGAACACCAGGACGGTGTCTGACGGCTTGTCTTTCGGCTTGAGCAGGTAGCTCTCCAGCACGGTGATCTCGGCCAGCCCGCCGTAAACGTCTCGGACGCTGGAATTGTTCTGGAAGGCAACAAGATACGGGATCCGGTCGTAGTCGTGCTTGACGGCTTGACTCATCAGTGTTGTCCTAAATCGTTGGCCAGTACTTCGGGTGAGGGTGTCAGGCGCTTGCGGGTGTCGACGGCGATAACCTGCCAGTCGACCCGCGAGTGCTCGTCGAACTTGCGGCGGGCTCGTTCGCGGGCCTTCTCCGGCGCGCCGTGGTGAACCCCTTGCGGCGCATGGGTGATCAGGCCCGGCGGCATCGGGATGCCGTAGAGCGAGCCGCCGTGGAAGAACGCGATTTCGTCGTAGTCGACGTTGCGGTGATACCAGGGAGTGCGTTCGGTGCCGGCAACGCCCTCGGCGGGCTTGGGCAGGAAGTTCATCACGTAGACACCGGTCGCCTGCATGAACAGGTGCACCGTCGGCGGCAGGTGAACGCTGTCGGAGGTGATCACGTTGTAGTCGTCGATGTTGAAGGTGAACGCGAAGTTGTCGCCGCGCCATCCTTCGACGTCGAGTGGATTATGTTGGTAGACAAGCGTGGTCGTGCCGCCTTCTAGAACATCGCGGTGGAAGAGTTGGACCTCGTATTCGTCGCGGGCCCCCAACCCGGGGGGGTCGTCGATCGGAGCAGGCTCGGGAATGGTGGCCTGCGAAGGATCGAAGGGGAAGTGCCGGCCCAACGGGCCGGGCGGCGGCACCCGGAACTCGTCGGTGGCCTCGATCATCAGCAGCGTGGTTTCGCGATCCGGCACCTGACGCCAGGTGCAGGCCTTCGGGATGTAGACCCAGTCACCCTCGCGGTAGTGCAGCGGGCCGAACTCGGTCTCCAGCAGTCCGGTGCCGTGGTGGACGAACGACAGCAGATCGCCGTCGACATAGCGGGCGAAGTAGGGCATCGGCTCGCGGCGGCGGCTCAACAGAACGCGGCAGTCCTCGTTGCTGAACATCAGCAGCGGCACACCGTTGGCGTCGGTCGCATCGCTGGGCTTGAGCTCGCTGGACAGCACGTCGACCGGGCGCAGCGGTCCGGACGCTCGATAGGCGGTGGGGTCGTGGCGGCGGTAGATGTTGGCCGTGCGCCCGGTGAAACCGCCCCGGCCCAGCTCGTCGTCCTTGAGGCCGTCAAGGTCGGCGTGCAGGCGGCGCGGCGTCTTGCCTTTGCGCAGGTGAACGAACGATTCCATGGCGACTCCCGGGCACGTCAGGCGACCAAAACTGAAAGTGACATTACTTTCTCTTTTGACCACGCACAAGAGCCGTCGTTATTGCCGGCTTGGCTTCGCGCAAAAGCCGGGCGACCCGCTCAGGCGCGCCTCGAACCGGCCGCCGCTAGTCGCGGACGCGCAGGACGACTTTTCCTTTGGCGGTGCGATTCTCCATCGAGGCGACGGCCGCGGCGGCCTGGTCCAGCGGGTAAACCTCCGGCTCCGGCGCCGCAAGCTTGCCCGAGGTGAGCAGGCGCTCCAGTCCGGCCCACTGTTCGTCCAGCGCGCCGGGATGCGTTGCCGTCCATGCGCCCCAGCCGACGCCGACGACGTCAATGTTATTGAGCAGCAGTCGGTTTACCTTCACCGTGGGGATCTCGCCGCCGGTAAAGCCGACGACCAGAAGCCGTCCGCCCGGAACAAGGGAGCGTAGGGAATCGGTGAACCGGTCACCGCCGACCGGGTCGACGACCATGTCGACGCCGCGGCCGCCGGTCAATTCCTTCACCGCATCTTTGAAGTTATCGGCCAGTACCACGTCGGTCGCGCCGGCCGCGGTGGCGATCCGGCCCTTCTCCTCCGTGCTGACCACCGCGATCGTGCGCGAGGCCCCGAGCGCCGGCGCCAAGCGCAGCGTCGAGGTTCCGATCCCGCCGGCCGCGCCGTGCACCAGCACGCTTTCGCCCTGTTGCAGGCGGCCACGAACCGTCAGTGCGAAGTACACCGTCAGGTCGTTGAACAGCAGTCCGGCGCCCGCCTCGAAGCTCACGTTGTCCGGCAGCTTGAACGCCCGGTCGGGGGAGAGCACCGCGACCTCGGCCATACCGCCGGTCAGCATCGTCAGGCCGACGACCCGGTCGCCGGGACCCACGTGAGCGCCCGCCGGAGCCGAACGAACGACGCCGGCGATCTCGGCTCCCAGCACGAACGGCGGGTCCGGCCGGTACTGGTAGAGGCCGCGGGTCAGCAGTGCGTCCGGGAACGCGGCGCCGGCGGCATGCACCTCGACGACGATCCCGTCGCCGGTGGGCTCGTCGACCTCGCCCACCTCGATCGCGTCTGGGCCGTCTAGCCGCGTCACCCGTGCTGCACGCATGCTGCCTCCATTGTCGATGGGGCCGGACGCCTCCGCCCAGCGCTCGAATAGCCTACTGCCAGCTCAGAATCCGCCGGCGACACGTACCACCGCGCGGCCCGAGTAGGTGCCCGCGCGCAGTTGATCCAAAATCTCGACCACGTCTTTCACATCGACGTCGTTGGCGACCGTGTCCAGGTGCCGCGGCTTGAGCGAGTGGCCCAGCAACGCCCACAACTTGCGTCGGCGTGCAATGGGCATCAGCACCGAGTCCATGCCGAGCAGGGAGACGCCGCGCAGGATGAACGGCATCACCGTGGTGTGCAACGCGGGCCCACCGGTGAGACCGCTGGCCGCCACCGCCCCGCCGTAGTCGACCGTGCTGAGCACATCGGCGAGCGTCGCGCCCCCGACACAATCCACTGCGCCCGCCCAGCGCGCCTTGGCCAGCGGTCGCGGCTTGGCATCGGGGTCGGCGGGCAGCCGGCCGATAACCTCAGCAGCGCCAAGCTCTTTCAGCATTGCGGTGGCCGCTTCCTTACCGGTGGACGCGACCACCTGATAGCCCGCCGCCGCGAGTAGGTCCACGCTGACCGACCCGACACCACCGGAGGCGCCGGTGACGACGATGGGCCCGGCGTCGAGCGCGATGCCCCAGTCGATCAGGGCCTGCACGCTCATCGCGGCGGTGAAGCCGGCGGTCCCGATGGCCGCACCCTCACGCGGGCTCAGTGCTCCCAGCGCCACCACCTGGTCGGCGGGCAGTCGCGCGTACTCGGCGTAGCCACCGTGATGGCCGGTGCCGATCGCGTACCCGTGGGCCAGCACCCTGTCTCCGACGCTGAAGTCCGGCGACTGCGATTCGACGACTTCGCCGGTGAGGTCGATGCCCGGCACGATCGGATAGTCGCGCACCACGCCGCCCTTGGGCGTCAGCGCCAGCGCGTCCTTGTAGTTGACGCTGGAATACAACACCCGGATCGTCACCTCACCGGGCGGCAGGTCGGCCGGGCTGAGCGTTTCGACCGACGCCGTGATCCGATCACCATCTTGACGGGCTACCAGCGCCTGAAACGTGTCCATACGACGACGTTAGCCTCATCGTATGGATCCCTTTCCCCTTGGTCGCTTTTCGGTAGCCCGCGTCGGCTTCGGGGCTATGCAACTGCCCGGTCCCAGGGTGATGGGTCCGCCACGTGATCGTGACGAGGCGCTGGCGGTGCTGCGCAGGGCCGTCGAACGCGGCGTCAACCACATCGACACCGCCCAGTTCTACGGCCCCGACGTCGCCAACGAGTTGATCCGCGAGGCGCTGCACCCGTATCCGCAAGATCTGGCATTAGTGAGCAAGGTAGGCGGGCGCCGCGATGACGCCGGCGCCTGGCTGCCGGTCGACGAGCCGTCGGAGCTGCGCCGCGACATCGAAACGAACTTGCGATCGCTCGGCGTCGACCAACTGGCGGCGGTCAATCTGCGACTGTTCGAAAGCGACGGCCCCGGCCAGCTTTTCGATGACCAGCTCTCGGTGATGATCGATGCCCGTGACGAGGGGCTGATCGGTGGCATCGGGCTGAGCAACATCAACCGCGAGCACCTGCTGCATGCGCTGGAGTGCACCGAGATTGACTGTGTGCAAAACGCTTTCAATCTGATTGACCGGGACTCCGCAGCGGTGCTTCAGGAGTGCACCAGGCGGGGAATCGCGTTCGTTCCGTTCTTTCCGTTGGGCGCGGCGTTCGTGCAGCCGAACCCGGTGCTCAGTCACGAGCTGGTGCAGCGCGCGGCGCAACGGCTCGGCCACACGCCCGCGCAGGTCGCGTTGGCATGGACGCTGAGCGTGGCGCCGAACGTGCTGCTGATCCCCGGTACCTCGTCGCTGGGGCATCTCGAGGAGAACCTCGACGTTGCCTCGATCGAACTCGACGACGACACCCGCGAGCAGCTGAACGCAGTCGCTGCCTGATGCCGCCACGCGTTCGACGCGCGACTCCGGACGACGCCGCGGCGTGCGCCGACCTCTACCGGCCGTACGTGCTGGACACTGCGATCACGTTCGAGACCGAGGTGCCGACGGTAGCAGAGTTCGCCGAGCGCATCGCCAAAGCGATTGCGACGCATGAATTTCTGGTGCTCGAGGTCGACGGGTGCATCGCGGGCTACGCCTACGCGCAGACGTTCAATCCCCGTGCCGCCTATCGATGGTCGGTTGAGACGAGCGTGTACGTCGCCCAGGACCGGCGTCACACCGGGGGTGGCCGGATGCTCTACACCGAACTGCTACAGCGGTTGGCGCAGCGCGGCTTTCGGCGGGCGTTCGCCGGCATCGCGCAACCCAACGAGGCCAGCAACGCGCTGCACGCGGCATTCGGCTTCCGCCCGGCCGGTGACTATCGGCGCGTCGGCTGGAAACTCGGCGCGTGGCACGACGTCACGTGGTGGCAGCTCGACCTGCTGGCGCCCGAGGACGAGGTCGACCCGCCGCGTCCGATCGTCAGTTAGCGCTCGCCGAACGTGCACTCACTGCGAAAAAACGGCGTGAAATTCGCAGTGGCTTCACGCTCGGCGTAAGAGGACTCGCTACTTGAGTTCGGCGGAGGAGAGGCCCAGGAGCCGGCGTGCGACCACGAGCTGCTGGATTTGCTGGGTGCCTTCGAAGATGTCCATGATCTTCGAGTCACGCGCCCACTTCTCCAGCAGCGACTGCTCCGAATAGCCTGGGGTGCCGGCTAATTCGACCGCTTTCAGCGTGACGTCGGTGCCCACTCGGCCAGCCTTGGCCTTGGCCATCGACGCTTCTTTGGAGTTGGGGATCTTGTTGTCGGCCTGCCACGCCGCGCGCAGCGTCAGCTGGTAGGCCGACTCCCAGTCGGCCTCCATCCGCAGGAATTCGGCCGCAGCGGCGCTTTGGGCGTGCGCGGGCCTGTCATAGGAGATCTCGGCCCCGGCCTCGGTCAGGATTTTGCGCAGCTCCTCCAGGGCGGCCCGGGCGATGCCGATGGCCATGCCGGCGACCACGGGCCGGGTGTTGTCGAAGGTCTCCATGACACCGGAAAATCCTTGGCCCGATTGGATTTCCGGGTTGCCGAGCAGGTTGTCCTTCGGGATCCGCGCGTTGTCGAACCGGATCGCGGCGGTGTCGGATCCCTTGATGCCGAGCTTCTTTTCCAGCCGTTCGACGGTGACACCGGGATGTTCGCGGGGCACGATGAACGACTTGATCGCCGGGCGACCCTGCGACTTGTCCAGGGTCGCCCACACCACGATATGGGTGGCCCGCGAACCCGCTGTGACGTAGATCTTTTCGCCGTTGATCACGTACTCGTCGCCGTCCAGCTTGGCAGTGGTCGATACGGCAGCCGAGTCGGATCCGAAGCTGGGTTCGGTGATCGCCATCGCCGCCCAGACTCGGCCCAGCCGCTGCAACTGCTCGTCGGTGGCCACGCCGCTGATCGCCGCGTTGCCCAGACCCTGATAGGGCATCGACAGCATCATCGCCGCGTCACCCCAACTGGCCTCCATCGTCTGCAGCACCGCCGCCATGTTGGAGCCGTTGCGGTTTTCTTCCTTGCTCTCACTGCTGCGGAACGCCTCGGCGCCGGCGAGTCCCACGGCATTGGATTCGGCGGCGCCGGAGAACAGGTTGGACAAGGTGTCCAGCTCCACCGGATAGGCGTGCTCGTGGACGTCGTACTTGCGGGCGATCGGGCGCATCATCTCCGCGGCGCCTTGGTGGGCCTTGTCGATCACCGCTTGCATCTTGCGGGGCAGTTCCAGATTGATTGCCATGATTGATCTTTCGCTAGGGGACGACTCAGATAACGACGACGCCCTCGGCGACGCCGATGGCCCGCAGGTCGCGGTACCAGCGTTCGACGGGGTGTTCTTTCGTGTAGCCGTGGCCGCCGAGTAGTTGCACGCCGTCCAGGCCGATTTGCATGCCCTTGTCGGCGCCGATCCGCTTGGCCAGCGCGGCCTCGCGGATGAACGGAAGGCCTTGTTCGGCACGCGCGGCACCGCGCCAGGTGATCAGCCGCAGCCCGTCCAGCTCGATGGCGATGTTGGCGCACATGAACGCCACGGCCTGACGGCGAGCGACGGGCTCGCCGAACGCCTCGCGCTCCTTCACGTACGGGATGACATAGTCGAGAACCGCGTGCGAGGTGCCGACCGCCAGCGCCGCCCAGCCCAGCCGGGACAGCGCTATCGCCTCGGAGTAGTCCTCATCGGTGGCTTCCTCCTCGCCGAGGCGGGCGTTCAGCGGCACCGACACCCCGGCGAGCTCGAGCTGACCCAGCGCGGCGGCCCGGATACCCATGCTTGGATCCGCCTTGACGGTAAGGCCTTTGGCGCCCGATTCGACGATGAACAGTGCGGGCTTGCCGTTCAATTGAGCGCCGACGATGAACAGCTCGGCATCGGCCGCGGCCGGGACCAACGACTTCACACCGTCGAGCCGGTACCCGCTCGGTGTGCGCACAGCGGTGGTCTTCAACCGGGTGGGGTCGAACAGCGGTTGGGGTTCGGCAATGGCCACGCAGGCCTGCGGGACATTCTCGCCGGCGAACTCGGGCAGATAGCTGGCTTGCTGGTCCGCGCTGCCCCAGTGGGTCAGCGCGGCTGCCACGCCACCCGGCGCCAGGATGGGCAATGCCAACCCCATGTCGCCGTAGGCCAATGCCTCGGCCACCAGCACGTTGGTGACACTCGAGCGGTGTGCGGCGATGCCCTCGAAGTCCTCGGGGATGTTGATCGCGGTGATGCCGAGTTCGGCCGCCTTGGCGATCAAGTCGGGCCGGTAGCTCGCCGCCTCGTCGGCCTCGGGGGCCGCGGGCCGCAGCACCTCTTCGGCGAATTCCTCGAGGGTCTCGACGATCATCTTCTGTTCGTCGTCGGGCCGCAGGTCGTAGTAGTCCATGCCGCTGGACTTCAGCCGGGTGGGTCCACTGCGCAGGCTCTGGACTCGTTTGAACTGGCGGGAAGCGGCACCGGCGGTGGAAAAGATCGTCTTAGTGCCGTAGCGCAGGCCCCGGTTCATCGGGTCACGCAGGTGGTATTTGTCCAGAAATTCCTGGCCGACCAGCGGGGTAAGCAGCGCCAGGGTGATGTCGATCCCGGTGCGTCTGTGCGGTTGCATCCCGACGCCGGTGTTGCGTCCGCGCCGTTTTCCGCGCGGATGGGAAGTATTTGAGCCGGAGACAGTGTCCGTCATTTCAGCAGCCTCTGTAGTTGGGGCGATGCAGTCAAGAGGCTATCTTACTCCGGAGTAAGATAAAGAGTGCTTGTTAGCTACTTCACACCGAGGCGGCGCAGCACATATTCGTGCAACAGGCCGTTCGTCGCCACGGCGTCGCCGCGATGAGGGCCCGCGATGCCATCCAGGCCGGTGAATGTCCCGCCGGCCTCGCGCACCAGGATGTCGAGTGCGGCCAGATCCCACACCGAGACTTCCGGTTCGGCCGCGATATCCACCGCACCCTCCGCGAGGAGGCAATATGAGAAGAAATCTCCATACGCCCGCACCCGCCATACGGCGTCGGTCAGTTCGATGAGGTGGTCGCGCAGGCCGCGTTCGGCCCAACCCGACAGGCTGGAAAACGACAGGCTCGCCGAATCCAGTTGTGCCACCGAGGAAACCGACAAGCGCCGCGGCGCAGCGCCGTCGACCGAGGCGAATGCGCCCTGGCCGGCCGATGCCCACCACCGTCGTTGCAGCGCCGGCGCGCTTACCACACCGACCACGGGCACACCGTCGTCGAGCAGCGCGATCAGGCTGGCCCACACCGGAACCCCGCGCACGAAATTCTTGGTGCCGTCGATCGGGTCGACGATCCATTGCCGGCCGGCCAAGCTGGTTGTCCCGCCGAACTCCTCGCCGACGACGCTGTCGTCGGGTCGCTCGCGCGCCAGCACCTCGCGGACCTCGGATTCGACCGCCCGGTCGGCGTCGGTCACCGGGGTCAGGTCCGGCTTGGTGTCGACGTGCAGGTCCAGCGCGCCGAACCGGTCGCGGGTCAGCATGTCCGCACGGTCGGCAAGTGCCATCGCCAATGCGAGATCGTCCTGACTCATGCCAGCAGTCCTACCACGGGCCGGCCCGCGTCCGTCATCCCCGGGTTGCGCGGAAACGGCGTGACGATGCCGACCGGGAGGCAAACACACCGTGGTGCTCTGGTCGGCGCCCAGCTCCAACAGCGTTTTGCAGATAACGCAATTGCAACGACGCCGGGCTTCGGGTTTGGCCGCTGCACGGCGCGCTGCCGAAGGGACCTTCGGCCCTAACGGCGCACCGTCTCGCGACGAATGATGTTACTACGAGTTGCAGATAAGCCCCGCGCAGCTGGAAGGTCGCTGATCATGAACCGCCTGACGACACTGGAAGCCGGTTTCCTCAAAGCCGAAGACGCCGATGCGCGGGTCAGCTTGGCCATCGGGGGACTGTCGGTCATCGAAGGCCCGGCGCCGGACCAGGGCGCGCTGATGTCGGCGTTCGCCGAACGCATACGCGCCTGCCCCCGCATGGGACAACGGTTGCGGTTGCGGCTGTTCGACCTCGGCGCTCCGCAGTGGGTGGACGACCTCGGCTTCGACATCGGCCGGCACGTGCGGCGTGTTGCGCTGCCGCAGCCCGGAGGCGACCAGGAGTTGTTCCGGGTGGTCGCCGATCTGATGGCCAGGCGTCTGGACCGCGATCGGCCGTTGTGGGAGATCTGGGTAGTCGAAGGTCTTAGCGACGGTCGATGGGCGATGCTGACCAAGATCCACCACTGCATGGCCGATGGGATCGCGGCCACACATATGCTCGCCGGACTGTGTGATGACGGCGTCAGTGACAGGTTT
The DNA here is from genome assembly GCF_059812735.1 of Mycobacterium sp. NGS40. Lineage (NCBI taxonomy): Bacteria > Bacillati > Actinomycetota > Actinomycetes > Mycobacteriales > Mycobacteriaceae > Mycobacterium > Mycobacterium sp. NGS40. The sequence continues at coordinate 114,206 of NZ_JCALDG010000014.1, read as the reverse complement.
GCCCCGCATATCGGTCCGGCGAAAGACGCGAAAACGCATGCGGCAGAAGTCAACCCGCTGGCGATTCTGGGCGCGTTGTGGAGCGCGTCGACCTCGGTGGCTGCCGGCGCCGCGCGAGCGGCCCTGGGCGCCGCGGAAATCGCCACCGGTCTGCTGCGCTCGGATCCGTCACCACTGAACGGACGGATCGGAGATTTACGTCGATACAGCGGCGCGCGAGTGCCGCTGGCCGACATCGAGAAAGTATGCACGGCGTTTGACGTAACCATCAATGATGTTGCGCTGGCGGCAATTACGGAAAGCTATCGCAACGTCCTGGTCAAGCGTGGCGAGCGATTGCAGCCCGGTTCGTTGCGCACCTTGGTGCCGGTGTCGATGCGGTCCGCCGATGCGTTCGACAAGACCGACAACCGGGTGTCGGTGATGCTTGCGGAGTTGCCGATCGACGAGGAGAACCCGGTGCAGCGGCTGCGCATCGTGCATTCGCGGTTGGGCCGGACGAAGGCCGGTGGACAACGTCAGGCCGGAAACGCGTTCGTGGCCATGGCCAATCGCATTCCGTTCGCGTTGGCCGGCTGGGCGCTCGGGTTTCTGACGCGACTGCCACAACGCGGCGTCGCCACGCTGGCCACCAACGTCCCGGGTCCGCGGCGCCCCCTGCGGGTGATGGGCAACAAGGTGCTGGGCGTGTTCCCGGTCCCACCCATCGCGATGCAACTGCGAACCGGCGTCGCGATGCTCAGCTACGCCGACGACCTATTTATAGGAATCCTTGCCGACTATGACGAGGTGGCCGACGTCGACGAGCTGACCCGCGGGATCGAAGCCGCGGTGGCTCGCCTGGTGGCCATCAGCAAGCGGCGCAAGGCTCATTACGCCCGCGGACCGCTGTCCCTGGTCGTGTGAGCGCGTCAGGCAAACGATGCGTTCGGATCGGGTTCCGGCCCAAATGTGAAGTGACGCCCCGTGATATCTGTCGGGGTAACCCGGACGTAATGCTTCTTGACGGTCGCCGTCCACGGCATCAGCTCGGCGCGGTCGGCGCGCTCGATGTCCGCCGCGGTCTTCAGCACTCGAGCGCGGCCCCGGACGATCACGCTCCAGCCTTCGGCGACGTCGTGGTCGTCGGCCTCGAATACCACCACGCTGTTCCCCACGGCGGAGAACAACTTGGTGCCCTCGGCGGTGCGGAACAGCACGGTTCGGTCTTGCACCGCATAGTTCACCGGGAAGATCTCGGGTTCGCCGGCGAAACTAGTCACCAGTCGGCCCAAGGCGACGCCGCTCAGCCTGCGCCAACTCTCGTCCTCCGACAAAACGACCGCGGGCTCATCCGTCATCGACCTCACCTTTCCTCGGGCGCGCCAGTACCCATGACGCTACGGCGAATCCGGGTGGGACAGTAGGGTCCTAGGTCAATTTGACCGTACATCGCCCCGGCCGTCCTACCATGGCGACGTGTGGGAATTCGCGCTGTTACTTCTGCTCGTCGTGGTGCTGGCGGGATTTCTCGCTCAGCGGTTCATTCCGCGCGGCCCGCGGGGGGAGTCGCTGCGCGGCACGTTGCTGGTGACCGGGGTGAGCCCGCGGCCCGACGTCACCGGCGAGCAGTACGTCACCATCACCGGTGTGATCAACGGACCCACCGTCAACGAATATCCCGTCTACTGGCGGATGGTGGTCGACGTCGATCGTTGGCCGAGCATGGGCGAACTGCACGAGGTGGTGTATTCCTCGAAGAATCCGGACAACTGGAAGTTCGCTCCGCCCGAATCTCCTGCGGGCTAGTCGCCCACACCCACCCGCCGGCGGGCGCGTCAGTCGCTCTCGGTAGGGGGCCAGGCCCCGAAAAAGACGAAACCCGTTGTGTCACAAACCTCGTGGATGATAGAGGGTATGGCGCTCGGCGTCGACGGCCCAGTAGCTGCCGCGCCGGCGGATCAAGGGTGCTCGCACGATTGACGACCTCGCTTGCTTTGTGGGTGGCAGGTGGCATTCTGATGTCATGGCGGACAAGGACATCGAGCGCATCCGGGCAACAAGCGCTCTGCAAGTGATCAGGCAGCACCCCGTCCTGGTGCTGTTCGCGGTGTCGCCGGCGCTTGCGGTGCTGGGCGTCATCTGGTGGCTGGCCGGCGCGGGCTGGGCAATCGCCGCGGCGATCGTCCTGCTGCTCGCAAGCGCGGGCATCATCGTCTTCCGCGGCTAGGTCGAGTTCAGCCCCATCGCGAATGCGCCAACAGGCCTGCGATCAGCCGTGGCCGATGCGCAGCAGGTCGGTGAGATTCGGCAGTTTGACGCGGGGACGCCCGTGCGATTCGCCGGCCGCCCGCTCATGGGCGTCGATGATGTCCCAGTGAGCCGAGGTGACCAGCTTCGGTTGGCGCGAGGCCAGCCAGTCGGCCAATTTGTCGGCATGGTCGTCTGGGAAGGTGACCAGTTCGTCGGCGGCGGTCAAATCGTTGATCAGGGTGTCGACGGTGTCCTGGGAGTCCTTCTTATTGGTGCCGATGACGCCGGTCGGCCCCCGCTTGATCCACCCGACCACGTATTCATTGCGGCTGCCCTCGACCCGGCCGTCGGTGTTGGGGATGGTCGCGGTCTTGTCGTCAAAGGGCAATCCCGGGGTGGGCATGCCGCGATAGCCGACCGAGCGCACCACCAGCTGAGCCGGCAGCTCCTCGCGCTCCCCGGTGTCCTTGGCCGACACCCGTCCGCTCTGGTCCGCGACCAACTCGTTGCGGCCGAGGACGATGCCCTCCACCCTCTCGTCGCCCTTGATCTCGATCGGAGAGGTCAGGAACCTGAACACCATGCGCCGGTGTCCCGGGCGGGGTTCGCGGTTGGCGTAGTCGCGCAGCACCTTGATGTTCTGTTTCGTGGTCTTGCCGGCGGCCTCGGCGTCTTCGTCGCTGATGCCCTCCAGCTGCGCGGGATCGACGATGACGTCGACCCCTTCGAGGTCGGCCAGCTCGCGCAATTCCAGCGTGGTGAACGCGGCCTCCAAGGGCCCGCGCCGGCCCACGATCACCACTTCTTCCACGCCGCATGGGCGCAGGGATTCCAGCGCGTGATCAGCGATATCGGTCTCGGCCAGCGCGCCGGGGTCGGTGATCAGGATGCGGGCGACGTCGAGGGCCACATTGCCGTTGCCAATGACGATCGCGCGGGCCCCCGACAGATCCGGGGTCGCGCTCTCGAAGTGCGGATGGGCGTTGTACCAGCCCACGAACTCGACGGCGGCCATGCTGCCCGCCAGCTCTTCGCCGGGAATCTGCAACGACCGATCCGATTGCGCCCCGATCGCATAAATCACGGCGTGGTAGCGCTCGCCGAGTTCGGCGGGAGCCACGTGCTCACCCACCGCCACGTTGCCGAAGAACCGGAAGCGGGGATCGCCGGCGATCTTTTCGAACTGCTTGCTGATCGACTTGATCTTGGGGTGGTCGGGTGCCACGCCCGAGCGCACCAGTCCCCACGGCGTCGGCAACATCTCGAGCATGTCGACCGCGACATCGATCTCATCGGAGTTATCGGCAGCCTTCAGCAAAGATGCTGCGGCGAAGAACCCCGATGGTCCGGAGCCGACGATGGCGACATGAAATCGACGCATACCCAAGCCTTCTGTCCATGCCCGGCCGCGACGCTAGGGGCTGAGAGCGGCTGGGCGTCGCAGTCGCGGGCGCACACGATGGTGATTCGATGCTAGACGGTGGACCCCGGCTGGTGGTCAAAGTGCCGCGCGTCGCGACCTGAGCATTCGCTGCCGACCAGCGCGCCGGTAACGTGGTCGGCTGTGGAACCCGACCGTCAAGCCGATATCGCCGCCCTCGACTCCGCCCTGACCACGGTGGAGAGGGTGCTCGATGTGGACGGTCTGCGCAGCCGCATCGAGAAGCTCGAACACGAGGCGTCCGATCCCAAGCTGTGGGACGACCAGGCCAACGCGCAGCGGGTGACCAGCGAGTTGTCACACACCCAGGGCGAGCTGCGCCGCATCGAGCAGTTGCGGCAACGGGTCGACGATCTGCCGGTGCTCTACGAGCTGGCCGCCGAGGAGGGCGGTGCCGACGAGCTGGCCGAAGCGGACGCCGAGCTGAAGGCGCTGCGTGCCGACATCGAAGCCGCCGAGGTGCGCACCCTGCTGTCGGGCGAGTACGACGAGCGCGAGGCGCTGGTGACCATCCGCTCCGGCGCGGGCGGGGTGGACGCCGCGGACTGGGCCGAGATGCTGATGCGGATGTATATCCGGTGGGCCGAGCAACACCACTACGGCGTCGAGGTGTTCGACACGTCCTACGCCGAAGAGGCCGGCATCAAAAGCGCCACCTTCGCCGTCCATGCGCCATTTGCCTACGGCACGTTGTCGGTGGAGCAGGGCACGCATCGGCTGGTGCGCATCAGCCCGTTCGACAACCAAAGCCGGCGCCAGACGTCGTTCGCCGAAGTCGAGGTGCTGCCGGTGGTGGAGACCACCGACCACATCGATATTCCGGAAGGCGATCTGCGCGTCGACGTGTACCGGTCCAGCGGTCCGGGCGGCCAGTCGGTGAACACCACCGACTCGGCGGTTCGACTCACCCACATCCCGACCGGTATCGTCGTGACTTGCCAGAACGAAAAGTCGCAATTGCAGAACAAAGTTGCGGCGATGCGGGTTCTCCAAGCAAAGTTGTTGGAGCGCAAGCGTTTAGAAGAACGTGCTGAGCTGGATGCGCTCAAAGGTGATGGCGGCAGCTCCTGGGGTAACCAGATGCGGTCCTACGTATTGCATCCGTATCAGATGGTCAAGGATCTGCGGACCGAGTACGAAGTCGGCAATCCGGCGGCCGTATTGGACGGAGACATCGACGGGTTCCTGGAAGCTGGGATCCGGTGGCGCAACCGAAAAGATGACGACTAATACAACTCTTGTTGCTATCGCGATGACGCAGCCGTGGCACAACTTTTGGCGCGGTCACATCGGAGGCTGGATTCTCGACCAGGGCCTGCGCGTCGTCATGTTGCTGATCGCGTCGGTGCTCGCGGTCCGCTTCGTGACCTGGGTGGCCCAGCAGGTCACCCGGCAGCTCGACGTGGGCTTCGCCGAGAGCGACGCCTTGGTGCGCTCGGAGGCGACCAAGCACCGCCAGGCGGTGGCCTCGGTGATTCAGTGGGTGTCGATCGTCCTGATCGCGATCTGGGGTGTCGTCCAGATCAGCGACGTGCTGAACTTTTCCGTCGGCGGCCTGGTCGCGCCCGCCACCGTCATCGGTGCGGCGCTGGGTTTCGGTGCTCAGCAGCTGGTCAAGGATCTGCTCTCCGGTTTTTTCATCATCGTCGAGAAGCAGTACGGCTTCGGTGACCTGGTCTCGCTGACCGTGGCCGGGGTCAACGCCGAGGCGCGCGGCACGGTGGAGAACGTGACGCTGCGGGTGACCCGGCTGCGTTCGTCGGACGGCGAGCTGTTCACCATCCCCAACGGTCAGATCGTCAAGACCGTCAACCTGTCCAAGGACTGGGCGCGAGCGGTGATCGACATCCCGGTCTCCACCAGCGCCGACCTCAACCGGGTCAACGAGGTTCTGCACGACGTGTGCGACCACGCCATGGACAATCCGTTGCTGGGCGAGTTGCTGCTGGACGCACCGACCCTGATGGGCCTGGAAAGCATTGAGGTGGACACGGTCACGCTGCGCATGGTGGCCCGCACGCTGCCCGGCAAACAGTTCGAGGCCGGCCGACAGCTGCGGGTGCTGATCATGCGGGCACTCGCCGGCGCCGGCATCGTCACCACGGCCGACGCGACGGTCAGCGTCGTTCAGGACGAAGCCAGCGTGGCGCAGTCCGCCGAAGAGCCGGATGAGCTCGCGCACGAGTCGGTGACGAAGTGAAGCTGACCCTCAACGTCCTCGAAAAGCACCGCGACGAGGACCGCCGCTGGCCGCGCTATGTGTTCGGCGGCCGGATGCGCACCTCGACGGTGGCGTTGATCCTCGCCTTCCTCGCGGTGTGGTGGGTCTACGACGCCAATCGGCCGGAGCCGGCGCCCAAGGCGCCGCCGACGCAGGTGGTGCCGCCGGGCTTCGTGCCCGACCCGAACTACACCTGGGTGCCGCGGACCAGGGTGCAACCACCGGTTAACACGTATGTGCCGACGCCGACCAGCACGGTGCCGCCGACCTCGACCACCACGCCGCCGCCCGAGCCGCCAACGACGACGACGTCACCGCCGCCTTTCCAGCTGCCCTGCCTGCTGCCGCCACCGTTCTGTCCGCCCAGCCCAAGCCCCACTTCACCGCCCCCGCAGCAACCGATGCTGGGGCCGGCGCCGTCGCCCACGTCGGCGCCACCGGCGCGCTGATCTTCGCGGTCCAGCGAAATTCACCGCTACACTGGCGTGCCGTGATGATCACCCTTGACCATGTCAGCAAGAAGTACAAAGCGTCGGCGCGTCCGGCGTTAGACGACGTCAACGTCAAAATCGACAAGGGTGAATTCGTCTTCCTGATCGGGCCCTCGGGTTCGGGCAAATCGACCTTCATGCGGCTGCTGCTGGCCGCGGAAACGCCGACCACTGGGGACGTGCGGGTCTCGAAGTTCCACGTCAACAAGCTGCCCGGCCGGCATGTGCCCAAGCTGCGCCAAGTGATCGGTTGCGTTTTTCAGGACTTTCGTCTGCTCCAACAAAAGACGGTGTACGAGAACGTCGCCTTCGCGCTGGAAGTCATCGGCAAGCGCGCCGATCAGATCAACCGGGTGGTACCCGACGTGCTTGAGACGGTCGGTTTGTCGGGCAAGGCCAACCGGCTGCCGGCCGAGCTGTCGGGTGGTGAGCAGCAGCGCGTCGCGATCGCGCGTGCGTTCGTCAACCGGCCGCTGGTGCTGCTGGCCGACGAGCCCACCGGAAACCTGGACCCCGACACCAGCAACGACATCATGGACCTGCTGGAGCGGATCAACCGCACCGGGACGACGGTGCTGATGGCGACGCACGACCACCACATCGTCGACTCGATGCGCCAGCGCGTCGTGGAGTTGTCGCTGGGTCGGCTGGTTCGCGACGAGCAGCGCGGCGTCTACGGGATGGACCGCTAGTGCGCTTCGGCTTCCTACTCAACGAGGTCCTCACCGGTCTTCGTCGCAATGTGACGATGACGGTCGCGATGATCCTGACGACCGCGATCTCGGTCGGCCTGTTCGGCGGTGGTCTGCTGGTGGTGCGGCTGGCCGAGCACTCCCGCGCCATCTACCTCGACCGCGTCGAGACGCAGGTCTTCCTCACCGACGACGTGTCCGCGAACGACCCGGCGTGCGGCACTAATCCGTGTAAGGCGCTGCGGACGAAGATCGAGGGCCGCGATGACGTCAAATCGGTTCGCTTTCTTAACCGTCAGGACGCCTACGACGACGCCATCCGAAAGTTCCCGCAGTACAAGGACGTTGCGGGCAAGGATTCGTTCCCCGCGTCTTTCATTGTCAAGTTGAACAATCCGGAGCAGCACAAGGACTTCGACCTTGCGATGCAGGGCCAGCCCGGAGTGCTCTCGGTGCTCAATCAGAAAGACCTGATCGACCGGCTGTTCGCGGTGCTGGACGGCTTGAGCAATGTCGCGTTCGCCGTCGCATTGGTGCAGGCTGTCGGCGCGATCTTGTTGATTGCCAACATGGTTCAGGTCGCGGCGTATACGCGGCGCACCGAGATCGGGATCATGCGCCTGGTGGGGGCAAGTCGCTGGTATACCCAGCTGCCATTCCTGGTTGAGGCGATGCTCGCGGCGGCCCTGGGTGTGGCGATTGCGGTCGGCGGCTTGATCGTGGTGCGCGCGCTGTTCCTGGACAACGCATTAAACCAGTTCTACCAAGCCAATCTGATCGCTCGCGTTGACTACGCCGACATCCTTTACATCTCACCGATTCTGTTCCTGCTCGGCGTGTCGATGGCAGGGATGACGGCTTACGCAACACTGCGCCTCTACGTACGGCGTTAGCTGTGGCCGCAAAGTCCAGTGGGGGCAAGGCCAGTGGTGGCAAGCAGGGCGGCAAGAAGATCGTGGCCTCCAATCGCAAGGCCCGGCACAACTACTCGATCCTGGAATCATTCGAGGCCGGAGTGGCTTTAGTCGGCACCGAGGTGAAAAGCCTACGGCTGGGCCAGGCTTCACTCGCCGACGCGTTCGCAACCGTCGACGACGGCGAAGTGTGGTTGCGTAACTTGCACATTCCGGAGTACGAACACGGTAGCTGGACGAACCATGATCCCCGTCGCAACCGGAAGTTGTTGTTACATAGGCGACAGATCGACACACTGATCGGAAAAATCCGCGATGGTAACCTGACGCTAGTGCCTCTGTCGCTCTACTTCTCTGAGGGCAAGGTCAAAGTAGAACTCGCACTAGCGCGAGGCAAGCAAGCACATGACAAGCGCCAGGACCTGGCGCGCCGTGACGCCCAGCGTGAAGTTTTGCGTGAACTGGGGCGACGAGCAAAGGGTATGAACTGATCGGAGCCGCGTACGCTCAGCTGTCTGCCGTGTCCTACGGCGTCAGCGATTTCGTGGGCGGCGTGGCAGCGCGACGAGTGGCAGCGCTGCGCGTGATGTTGGCGGCGTACCCGGTCGAGGCCGTGTTGCTCGGCGTGATCGCATTGTGCGCGGGCGGACCGATCCATTCCGGCGCGATCTTTTGGGGCAGCCTGTACGGCATCGGTCAGGCCTTCGGCATGTGGGCGTTCTACGCCGCGCTGGGGTCTGGGCCCATCTCGGTGGTCGCCCCCCTGGCGGGCGTGCTCAATGCCGCGGTCCCCGTGGCGGTCGGCATCGCGTTGGGGGAGAGACCCGGCCCGGCGGCGTCGGCCGGCGTGGTGCTGGCCATCGTCGCGGTGATGCTGGTCAGCCGTGAGGCCACCGTGGAAGGCAAGACGCGATTCCGCTTCACGCCCAAAATTGCCTGGCTGACCGTACTGGCCGGGTGTGCGTTCGGGCTGGACTTGGTGTTCCTGCACCAATCACCACACGACTCCAAGCTGTGGCCGTTGATGTTCGCGCGGTTGTCGGCCACGGTGGTGGTCACCGCGCTGGCCGCGTCCCGCCGCAGCTTGCAGCTGCCGCGTGGGGAGTCGATGAAGCTGGCGCTGGCCATTGCGCTGCTCGACATCTGCGCTCTGGTGACGCAACTGATAGCGCTGCAGTCGTGGCTGCTGTCGTTGGCCAGCATCATGATTTCGCTGTATCCCGCCGCCACCGTCGTCCTGGCGATGATGGTTCTGCGCGAGCGAGTGACTCGCTGGCAGGGGATCGGCATGGTGATGGCCATGGGATCGGTGGCCATGATCGCCGCCAACTAACTTCTGTTCTGCGACCTACTATGGTCCCGGCGGGACTAGGTCGGGAGAAGACGTTGGGTGAAGACCCTGTAATTCGCGAGTTGTCCGCTGCCGTGGAGCGCAGCCCCGACGTGGTCGAGTTGCGATTGCATCTGGCCGGCTTGCTGGCCGACCGAGGACGCTATGCCGAGGCGCTGGGACACTGCAGCGCGGCGCTGCACCAAGACGCCGGTAACGCCAACGCGCTGAGTCTGGTGCAGCGCTGCAGTACGGCGCTTGCCGCGCCCCCTCAGGCATCAGCCGACGGGACACCCGTGGCCGGGCGATCAGCCGGCGATGCCCAGTTCGATTGGTCCAGTGCCGAACGTCAGGTCGCCGACATCATCGAGCCGGCTTTCGTCGACGCGCCCGCCGACGTCGTCAACGAGGGCGACTTCGACGTTCTCGAGCGCAGCGGCGTACGGCTCGACGACGTCGCGGGCATGGCCGATGTCAAACGACAGATTGAACTTTCGCTGCTGGGCCCGATCCGCAATCCCGAGTTGATGAAGGCCTACAAGGTCTCAGCCCGCGGTGGCCTGTTGCTCTACGGGCCGCCCGGGTGCGGCAAAACCTATATCGCCAAGGCTATTTCGGGTGAACTCGGGGCGAACTTCTATCAGGTGGGGATTGCCGACGTTTTGCACCATTGGTTCGGGGAGAGCGAACGCAGCATCCGTTCGGTTTTCGATAGCGCGCGCCGCAACGCTCCCTGCGTGTTGTTCTTCGACGAACTGGACGCGTTGGGGCATCGGCGTTCGGCGTTGAGCGGAAGCTCCGGGATGCGGCCGGTGGTCAATACGTTGTTGGAGGAAATGGATTCGGCGACGTCGACCAACGACGGGGTGTATGTGCTCGGCGCCACGAATGCACCTTGGGATGTGGACCCCGCGCTGCGGCGGCCTGGCCGGTTCGACCGGATGGTCTTCGTGGGATTGCCCGATGCCGAAGCCAGGACGGGGATTCTGCGTTCGCACCTGAAGGATCGGCCGGTGGCGGGGATCGATTTGAAATCGATCGCGAAGCGCACGGACGGGTTTTCGGGTGCCGACCTCGCGCATGTGTGTGACAGCGCAACGCAATTGGCGATGTCGGCGTCGATGCGCAGCGGGCAGGTCCGCCCGGTGACGATGGCGGATGTGGACGAGGCGGCGGCGCAGATCCGTCCCAGCACCGGGCCGTGGTTCGAGGTCGCACGCAACATCGTCGAATTCGCCAACAACGACGGCACCTACGACGATCTGGCAAAATACCTGCGGCGCAGGAAAATTCGGTAACCGTCGATGACATCGGAGCCCGGTGTCGACCAAGCCGATCAGGCCATTCATGTTGCCGAGGCGTACTTCGACACCGAAAACTACGAACGCGGGCGTGAGGTTCTGCGCCGTTCGTTGTCGCAGAACCCGAACGATCCCGGTCTACTCGCTCAATACGCGCGCGCTGAATACCTGCTCGAAAACTATGACGGCGCCTCGCGCAGTGCGTACGCCGCTTTGGCCGCGGCGCCACAGCATGAGTTGGCCATGCGGATATATGCGTTGTCGCTCGAAGGCCTGGGCCGCCACGGCGACGCGCTGTGGATGGCATGGCAGGGAGTCAGGACTCATCCGAATGAGCCTCTGCAACACCGGGTTTACGCACGCCTGCTGCAGAAGTCCCATCAGCTGAATTCGGCGCTGGTGGTCGTCGACGAGGCGTTGCGTCTCGACCCCGCGAGCCCCGACGGTCTGGTTCTGCGCGGCTCGATCCTGCACGATCTGGGCCGCATCCGGGAATCGACGGACTCGTACCGGCAAGCGTTGGCGTTGGACGCAAACCACGCCGCGGCCCTGAACAACATGGCCGTCAATCGGTTGCAGCGCGGCAAGTTCGGCCACGCCCTGCGCGGGTTTCTCGGCGCCGCGGGCAGCGACCCGACGTTGGGTGATCTCGTCCGCCGCAATATCGGCGCGGTGCTGGCGAAGATGTTGCGTCGGCTGACCGTCGTCGCCACCGTGCTGGCGGTCCTGATCCAATTCGTCGGGTTCAACCACGGCGACGGTCATCCCACGGTAGTGCTGCGGGTGGCGACGGGAGTGGTGACCGCGGCGCTGATCGTCATTCTTGGCCGATTCCTGTCTGCCATCCCCCGCACGGTGCTCGCGTCGGTCTTAAGGGAGCGCGCCTTTGTCGTTGCCCGTCTGGTCCATGCGCTGCTGGTGATCGGCCTGGGAGCCTGTGTTACCGCGTTGGGCGGAATGACCTGGACGATCGCGGCGGCAGGCACCCTGATGATCGCCGGTCTGATTCTGGCGCGAGTGGGGCTAACGATCGGACGGTAATCGGCCTAGCATCCGACCATGACCACGCGTGCTGTTACCAGACTCGACAAATCCGACGTGCTCGACGGGCTGTTCGCCGTCTGGGACTCCATCGAAGCGCTACTCGGCGGGCTGTCCGAGGCCGACTGGCGGGCGCCGACGCCGTTGCCGGGCTGGGACGTACAGGGCGTCGCGTCGCACATCGTCGGCACCGAGTCATTCCTCGAGGGCATCGCCGCGCCCGAACCGGACATCGATGTCAAGACGCTCGACCATGTGCGCAACGACATCGGGGCAATGAACGAGTGCTGGGTCCGCCATCTCGGCACGCAACCCAGCAGCAGCGTGCTCGAGCGATTCCGTGCGGTGACCGAGGGACGCCGCAAGGCGTTGGAGGCGATGTCCGACGAGCAATGGAACGCCGAGACCTTCACGCCTGCCGGCCCCGAAAGTTATGGGCGGTTCATGCGAATCCGGGTCTTCGACTGCTGGATGCACGAGCAGGACATCCGCGTGGCGGTCCAGCGGCCGTCGTCGGATGCCGAGCTGAAGGGGGCCGCGTCGCGGCTGTCGCTGGATGAGGTCGCGGCCACCTTGGGGTTCGTGGTCGGCAAACTCGCGAAAGCGCCCGAGGGCTCCCGCATCCTGTTCGACCTGACCGGCCCGCTGGCGCGCAACATCCGGGTCAAGGTCGACGGACGCGCTGCGGTGGTGGATGACTTCGGCGGGCTGGAGCCGACCGCGACGGTCCGGGCGGACGCCCTGCAGTTCACCCGGCTCGCCGGGGGACGCCCGATGTGCCCGGCCCGCCCACAGGACGTCGAACTCGGTGGTGACAAGGACGTCGCCGCGCGGATCGTCGAGCGGCTGAACTTCGTGATCTGACCGCGTCCTGGTGCGGAACATAATTCCGTTGCCGCTCGTTAAGGCTGCCGTAGAATGGTTGTCCTGCCGAAAATCGGCAGGTGCAGAAAAGCTAGAGCGCGAAAACACAAGACAAGGGGCTGAACGGTTTCGACTTCGCGCATCGAATCAAGGGAAGCGTGCCGGTGCAGGCAAGAGACCACCGTAAGCGTCGTTGCAACCATATAAGCGCCGATTCTCATCAGCGCGACTACGCTCTCGCTGCCTAAGCGAAGCTAGTCTGTCGGACCGGGAACGCCCTCGCCCCGGACCCCGGCATCAGCTAGAGGGATCCACCGATGAGTCCGGTCGCGGGACTCATCGGGACACCAACAGCGACTGGGATCGTCATCCTGGCTAGTTCGCGTGATCAGGAGATCCGAGTAGAGGCATAGCGGACTGCGCACGGAGAAGCCTTGAGGGAATGCCGTAGGACCCGGGTTCGATTCCCGGCAGCTCCACCGAGAATGTGCTGGTCAGGGCCTCAAGGCTCTGACCAGTTTTCATTTTCATCACTATCTCATCGAACTGAGCTCGCCGGCGACGCTGAGTGCGCGCCCATCTTGAACCACCCGTCGGCAAGCCCGTCGGCGACCATCTGCCAGTGTGGTGAGCATGACTGCAAAGAAGCCTGAGATCGACTTCCCCGGCGGGGAGCCGCCCACCGACCTGGTCATCACCGACGTCGTAGTGGGCGACGGCACCGAGGCCACCTCCGGCAACACGGTGGTCGTGCACTACGTCGGCGTGGCGCACTCCACCGGCGAGGAGTTCGACGCTTCCTACAACCGCGGTGACCCGTTGACGTTCCAACTCGGCGTCGGCCAGGTCATCCAGGGCTGGGACCAAGGCGTGCAGGGCATGAAGGTCGGCGGCCGCCGACAGCTGCTTATCCCCGCCCACCTCGCCTACGGCGACCGTGGCGCCGGTGGCGTCATCAAGCCCGGCGAGTCGCTGATCTTCGTGGTGGATCTGCTCGAGGTCAGGTAGCTCGACCCGGGCTAGATAGGCGGTTCGGCCACTTGGCCAAGGCTTCCGGACCAGCCCTCCGTTGCCGGCTGCGGTTTGGCGGGTCGCGGCGGGCCAGGCACGAATTAATGTCCCCGACCACTGCGCACAGGTGGTTTGTACGAGTGCGAGGAGCGCCCGTGGGCGGCAATCGCTTGCTTCTGCTGATCGCGATCGCGGGCGTCGCTGGTTTGGCCGCATGTAGTACAAAGAGCACCACGCCCGCGGAGCCGCCGTCGATCGCCAGCGAGCCGTTCGGTCAGGCGGACGGGACCCCGGTGACCCGTTACACGCTCAACAACGGGCACGGCATGCGCGTGCGAATCCTGACCTATGGCGGCATCATTCAGACAATCGAGGTTCCCGATCGCACCGGCCGTGTCGGCAATGTGGTGCTGGGCTTTCCGACGCTTGACGGCTACCTCAACAACTCCGGAACCGCCAAGACTTATTTCGGCGCGATCATCGGCCGCTATGGCAACCGGATCGCCAAGGGGGCATTCTCGTTGAACGGCAACGAGTATCACGTGCCGATCAACAATAACGGCAACAGCCTGCATGGCGGCAGCGCGGGCTTCGATACGAAGGTGTGGCAGGCCAGTCCGCAGCACACTAGCGACAGCGTGAGCCTGAAGCTCCAATATGTCAGCCCCGCAGGCGAAATGGGCTACCCCGGAACACTGACGACCACGGTCACCTACACCTTGAACCAGAAGAACGAACTTCGCATCAACTACCACGCGACCACCGATGCGCCGACCGTGATCAATCTGACCAATCACAGCTACTTCAACCTGGCAGGTGAGGACACGCTCGACATCTACGGCCACCGGGTGACCATCCATGCCGACAACTACACGCCAACCGACTCCACGCAGATCCCTACCGGTCAGATCGCCCGGGTGCAGGGCACACCGTTCGATTTCACCTCAGCGACTGCGGTCGGTGCGCACATCGCCGCGAACGACCCACAGCTGTTGTCGGCCCACGGTTACGACCACAACTGGGTGATCAACCGCGGCAACAACACTGGGCTGGTGGAGGCGGCCAGGGCCGAGGATCCGCAGACGGGGCGTACCCTGACCGTCTCCACAACCGAGCCCGGTGTGCAGTTCTATACGTCGAACTTCATCGACGGGGCGTTCACGGGCACCAGCGGGCGCATCTACCGGCAGGGCGCGGGGTTCACGATGGAGACCCAGCACTACCCGGATTCGCCGAATCACGCGAACTTCCCGACCACCACGCTCAACCCGGGCCAGACCTACGACTCGACAACGGTTTTCGCCTTCGGCACGGAATGAGGGCCGGTGCGGCGCTCAATAAATGCCGTCGGGCCTGTGGGCCAGCGCGAATTTGAGGTTCGATTCCGACAGCTCCACCGAGAAGGTGCAGGTCACAGCGGCGGGTTGGATCGCGCCTGGGGTGAGCGGCTTTAATCGTCGTAAGGCGGCGACGTCACGTCGTGCACGCCCGACACCGCATCACGAGGAGCTTTCATGACTTACCGCCGTCTAGCTTGCGCGCTCGGCGCGGTGGTGGTGGCGGTGCTGGCGGCCCTCATTCCGGTCCAGGCCCATGGCCAACCGCCGACGAAGTGTCTGACCAACACTCAGACCGGAAAGCAGGTCTACGTGCCTTGCGATCTGCTCAATGCCGGCGCCAATTTCCCGCCGGGGCAGCGCTGTCCGCCACCGCTCGAGCAGTACCCGAAAGACGTGGCCGACTGGTGTGGCGTAGGCCCCGGCCTGGCGACTCCAACCTCCACCACGCCTACGACTCCGACAACCCCGACGAGCCCGACCGGGACTACCAGCCCCACGAGTCCGACGCGGCCGACGACGTCCGTAAGCCCAACGAGTTCCGTGAGCCCTACGAGTTCCGTGACGAGCTCTGCGACTCCAACGACAACGATCCCTGCGACTCCAACGACTCCCACCAGCCCGGCGAACTCGACCGAGTAAGCGAACTGCCGCCCCGCGGTGCGCAACTCGCAGCGTGCGGTACCCGACGCGCCGGTGGTTCTTCACGCTATCGAGCGAAACGTGCAGCCGCGCAACGATTTCCGTTCGCGATAACCGGGTCTGCAGCCGACGAAGAACCTCCTAGCTTCACCGTGGGCATCCTTCGTTGCGCGAAGTCACCGCGACGCCAGTGCGGCGCTCGCGCTCGGACCAGGATTCTTTCGCGCTCGATTTTCTCCAGACCGAGGCGGCCGTCAGGAGGTCGATGGTGTGGCGGTCGTCACTGCCGAAGGTCCCGCCCGCGCTGGCAGTCCCTCGGCCGCGAGGTGAAAACTGCTGTCGCAATGTGCCACCCCGGGAATCATCCCGGCCGCTGTGGCGTTTGCGCTGCGGTGGCGAGGTCGACGATTTGTCTTAATATCAGCCCATCGGGCATTCGGGGGCGGGGGGCATTCAATTGCTGACACTTCTCAAGCGAGGCTGGGTTGCGGTGGTCGTGGTCGTGGCGCTGATCATCGGCGGCATCGCAGTCGACCGACTCCACGACGTCTTCCCAGGACCCGGCCTGGCCAAGCCCGATCCCCGGGATGCGACGCCGCCGTATGCGGCTAAGACCGCCGTCTACGAAATCTTTGGACCGCCCGGAACGACCGGCGTCGTCAACTGGATGGACGCGGAGTCGCTACCGCAAAAGGCGGACTTCACCACCTTGCCGTGGTCGACGACGATCGTCGCGGAGATGCCCGGTATCTTCGCCTACGTTGTCGCCCAGGGTGACAGCCCCACCATTGGCTGCCGGATCACCGTCGACGGCAAATTGGTCGATCAACAGCAGGTCAACACCCGCGACGCTCAGGTTTCCTGCTTGGACAAGTCCGCATGACGAGCGACGCGCGCGACGCTGACGACACCGCCGATATCCCCGTCGCCGAGCCCTACGAGCTTGAGCATCGACCGCGCCTGGCCCGCACCATCCGCGTCCTGGCGCTGCCGATCGTTGTGGTCTGGGTGCTGATCGCGATCGGGGTGAACGTCTTCGTCCCGCAGTTGGAGAAGGTCGCCGAGGAGATCTCGGTCCCGCTCTCGCCGTCGGACGCACCATCGGTAACCGGGATGAAACACATCGGCGAGAAGTTCAAGGAGTACGACTCCGACAACCTCGTCCTGGTCACCCTGGTCGGTGACAAACCGCTCGGCCCGGACGCCCACCGGTTCTACGACGACCTGGTCAAAAAGATCCAGGCCGACCACGAACACGTCGAGCATGCGCTGAACTTCTGGGGCCAGCGATTCACGTCCTCAGGTGTGGAGAGCTACGACCATAAGGCCGCCTACGTCCAGGTCAACCTCAAAGGCGATCAGGGTGGGGCGATCGGCGACGCATCCGTTGCCGCGGTGCGCAAGATCGTCGCGGACTCCAAGCCGCCCGCCGGCGTCAAGGCCTACGTCGCGGGCCAGGGAGCGCTGACCGCCGACGTAATCGTTGTCGGTGACAAGAGCCTGGCCAAGATCACGCTCATCACGGTCGTCATCATCGCGCTCATGCTGATGTTCGTTTACCGGTCCATCAGCACCGTGTTGCTGACCATGTTCATCCTCTTCATTGGGCTGCTGTCCGGCCGTGGCGTGGTTTCGCTGCTGGGCGAAACCGGCGTCATGGGGTTGTCGACCTTCGCCGTGAACCTGCTGACCTCACTCGCGATCGCAGCGGGTACCGACTACGCGATTTTCATGGTCGGCCGCTACCAGGAGGGCCGTGAACGCGGTCTGGACCGTGAGGCCGCCTATTACGACACCTTCGCCGGTGTCAGCAAGGTGGTCCTGGGCTCCGGTCTGACCATCGTCGGGGCGCTGGCCTGCTTGAAGTTCACCCGGCTGCCCTACTTCAGTTCGCTGGCGTTCCCGTGCGCGGTGGGACTGCTGGTGGTGGTGGCGGCTGGGGTCACGCTGACGCCCGCTCTCATTGCGGTCGCCAGTGGCTTCGGCCTTTTGGACCCCAAGCGCAAGTTCAACTACACCCGCTGGCGCCGCCTGGCGACGGCCATCGTGCGCTGGCCGGCGCCCATCCTCGCGACCTCCGTCATCCTGGCGATCGTCGGCGCCCTTGGTCTAGCGGGCTTCACCCCGCGTTACAACGACCTGTACTACTTGCCGAAGAGCGCGGCCTCGGTGCAGGCGTACGACGCGGCCGATCGGCACTTCACCCAGGCCCGCCTGAACCCGGACCTGCTGATGATCGAATCGGACCACGATCTGCGCAATCCCCGAGACATGCTGGTGTTGGACAAGGTTGCCAGTGCCATTTTCCGGGTGCCGGGCATCGAACGGGTGCAGAGCATCACCAGACCGCTCGGCCCACCAATCGAAGACGGGTCCATTCCATTCCAGCTGAGTGTGCAAACCGCGCCGATCCGCGACAACCTCAATTATTTGAGGGACCGCGTCGGCGACATCAAGAAGATCACCGGGTTCCTCGACACCCAGATCTCTCTGCTGGAACGCCAGTACGCGATCACCCAGAAGCTCGCCGACGCCGCCGACGACAGCTCGAAAACCACCGCGGAGACGGCAAAGATCACGGACGAGATCCGGGACCACATCGCGGATTTCGACGACTTCTGGAGGCCGATTCGCAGCTACTTCTACTGGGAGAAGCACTGCTACGACATCCCGATCTGCTGGTCGTTACGGTCGCTGTTCGACGCGCTGGACGGATTCGATCAGCTGGCCGAAAAGTTCCACGCCCTGACCGGCGACCTGACCAACACGGCCAGCGCCACCCGCGAATTGCTGGCGATCATTCCGGAGAACATCGCCGTCTCGAAGTCGATCCGGGATACGACGCTGACCATCTACAGCTCGTTCAACAGTCTGATCGACCAGTTCGACCGGCTCACCGACACCAATGCCGTGATGGGTAAATCGTTCAACGACGCTCGGGTGGAAAGCCTGTTTTACCTGCCGCCCGAGATCTTCCAGAACCCGGACTTCCAATTCGGGCTGAGCCTGATGGTGTCGCCCGACGGAAAGGCCGCGCGCTTCATCATCACTCACGCCGTGGACCCGGCGACCGCGGAAGGCATCAAGTCCGTCGAGCAAGAGCGCAACGCGGCCAAGGAGGCGCTGAAGCTCACCTCGCTAGAGAACGCCGACATCTACCTCGGCGGCACCGCCGCAACATTCCACGACATCGCCACTGGCGCCTGGTATGACCTGCTGATCGCCGCGGCGGCGTCGATCGTGCTGATCTTCATCATCATGGTGATCGTCACCCGCGCACTGGTAGCAGCGGGGGTCATCGTCGGCACGATCGTGCTGTCGCTAGGCGCAGCGTTCGGATTCTCGACATTGATTTGGCAGCACTTGGGCCACTTCCAGTTGCACTGGGTGGCAACGGAATTCGCGTTGATCGTGCTCTTAGCGGTGGGGTCCGATTACAACCTGATGCTGGTGTCCCGAATCGAGGAGGAAATCGGGGCCGGCCTGAACACCGGGCTCATCCGCGGCGTCGGCGTGACGGGCCCGGTGGTGTCCGCTGCCGGTGTGGTTTTCGCCGTCACGATGGCCGCGATGCTCTCCAGCGATCTGCGGGCGATCGGCCAGTTCGGGTCCACGATCGGTATCGGTCTGATGTTCGACACGTTCGTCGTTCGTACGCTCATCACGCCGTCGATCATGACGGTGATGGGACGCTGGTTCTGGTGGCCGAAACGGGTACGCGTGCGCCCAGCCAGCCAGATGCTTCGCTCCCTGGGGCCACGTCCGTTGGTCCGCGCACTGTTGCACCAACCGCGGCACACGGCTCCGCGGACGCATTCGGAATAGTCCACCCCGTCAATTTGGAAATGTGCCGCGCTGACAACAACCCTTTTACATAGCTTGGTTAACGAATTCGAGAACGGCGCCAACGAATTCGGGTTGTATTGCACGTCACAGAGTGGGGTTTCGCGCGTACTCTGACCGTTATGGTCAAGACCAAGGCCTGCGTGCACTGCGGGCACACGTTTCATCCAGCCGAGCGGCCGCGCGACGTTTCTGATCCGGAATGGCTTCCGACGGCTTCCGCCTATTGTTCGCATGAATGCAGTGACCGGTACCATTGCGAAATGGTGCATAGCTGCTCCACCCATGTGAAAGAGAAGGCTGAGCGCGAGGCCGCCAAAGCGGCACAGGCTCGGCAAGAAGCAATGAGTCGTTGACCGGCCGTCGAACCGTCTGGGCACCCTGAATCTGTTGTGCTGCTCTGGCATTGGGGCCAACACTCTGGATGTGGTTCGGTATCTTACGGCTCCGCCGCGCTGGAGACGCGTTCTAGAAACCTTTAGCTACGTGATCCACGAGCGCGACGCAAACGGCCGCATTCTGCGGGTCAAGCGCAGCCCTGAAGATCCGCAGATCTGAGGGCCAAAGACCCTGTTGATGATTGGCGTGCAATCGCAACATCAGTGAATAAGCAAACGTCTTATGGGAGGTCTGGACCCCCTTTGGGGTCTCGTCTTACCACCGAGCATTTGTTCGAGACGTCGCAGCTGTCATATCGCTGATGAGAACGAGGGACACAGTGTCAGCAACGAAGGATGCAAATGAGAAGCTGCCGGATGATGCGGTCACTGCACCTTCCCAAAGGCGTTGGAAGCAGGTCCTAGTGTGGGCTGGCGGCGTATTGACCACGGCAGTGGTGATCCCGGCGGTTGCTTGGGCCGCTGGCTGGTTCACCAATACAATCAGTCCGCAGGAGTACTTGGCTGCCACCGTAACGGTTCTGTCGCCCAAAGCCAATTGTCAGCTTGGTGGGGAAGGATGGGTTTTCAACAAAGATCCCCAGCAGTTGCCTATGGTGCGTCCCGGGGATAACACGGACGCGTGGGCTGCAGCGAATGGAGGCATCCCGGCAAGCGGCAACCATGTCAAGGTGGATTTGCAGGGACTGAATAAACACACCGTTATCGTCGACAGCATCTCGGTTAACGTGCGCTCCCACACAGACGCGCCGCAGGGAACGTGGGCGAACACCTGGGCACAGTGCGGACCTACCCCGAGGTATGGCTTCGAGGCAAACTTGGACACGACACCTGTTGCTGTCACTGCTGTCCCCGCAGAATCGGCTGTTGTCGCCGACCAGGGGGACCGGATTTTGGATAGCTTGCCCCACACAATCAGTGACGAGGCAACCGAAGTCTGGTATCTGACAGCGACTACGACTACATGCACCTGCGAATGGACCGCAACCCTGAACTGGACCTCGGGGGGTAAGCAGGGCCATACCGACATCACCGACCACGGCCATCCCTTCCGGGTAGCGGCCGTCACCCGCTCCACCCGCGTGTTGCCCGGTGACAACCAATGGATGATCGTTAGACCGCAGAGGTAGACCCGCGGCCAGTTGCAACCGAGACGGCCTCGATATTGTCCGACGGGTTATCGCATATCCGGCAGAATGCCGCCCCTGACGACCAAAAGCTCCGTGCGCACGCGTCATTGAGTATGAGGTGGCGGACCCATTACGTGCTGCTTGACCCAAGAGAATTCTGCTTTAGTCAACGGGCAAGCCAGTCAAGTGGCGAGCAGTTCGGATGCTTCGATGGCATTGCGCCGAAAGCTATTTTGCTCTGGCACTCGCGTCACTGTGGATGCGACGCGCATGTGTTCAGGCAGCGACGGGTGCTACCCGCGTCGCCCAGTCGCGCACGTGCTGAATTGCGAGCCCGAGATACGTTTGGCCCGGCCAGACTTCGTCAAAGGGATAGCGGATGTGCGGACCGGTGCCGGCGGCCAAGAACGTCAAGCCGATTCGGGCCGCCGCGGCCGCGGCGGCGGTGCCGGTCAAGGTGTCTGGGTTGCCGAGACCGATCAGCCCGGCCAACCCGGCCAGCAGCAGCGGGATCATGTACTGCGCGATGCCGCCGACCCCGCCGGCGACCGCCTTGAGGGCATCGGGCACTTCGATGCCGGAATCCTCCGCAATCTTAGGAATGGCTTGCACGATCGCCTGCGCGGCGGAGACGGGGTCGCGGAAGCTGAAGTTGGTCACCATATCGTAGGCGTCCTGCATGATTTCGCCGGTCTTGCCCCGTGGCACCCGCGCATACATGTCGCCGGGCGGACTGACGTTGGTCAGCCAGCAGTGCCGCGCATCGCGTATGTCACCGTAGTGCCACGAGGCGATGCCCTGGCCGCCGGGATCCCATCCGTCGAACGGGTAGAAACATCCGCCCGGAGGGCGCGTCGGATCGCCCATCGAGAAGCTGCACAAGTAGTTGTCGGCGTGGGTTTCGGCCATCCACTTGCGTAGCCGCGCGGTGACCTCGGCGCCGGAGGAATAGCCGCCGAGGATGACTTTCCGCTTGGGGTTGGCCTGCAGGGCGCTCCCAATCATCTTCTCGGCCGCGGTAAGTGCTTCGGCCACCGCCGCGTTCATCGACGGGTCTGCAGGGTTGCCGGCGGTGCCGACCGGAATCCCGCCCATTGTTGCCGCCCACGTCGGATTCTGCTCTTCGACCAGATCGGATACAGCCTGGCAGACCCTGCTGACCGGGTCCTCGCCGATGATGCCGCCGGTGCCGCGATGGACCACGGCTAAATGACGCGGGCCTGCCGCTCGGACGGCGGGTGGCGGTGTGCCGACCGGGGCGGTGTAGCCAGCCCGGGCCGCGGTCACCACATCGAACTCACCGGTCTGTGGCAGCCCCAGGCGGCGCTGCATCTCTTTGACCGCGACCACTTCATCGTTGCCGTAGGAGCCGTCGGCCGGTGGCGCATACACGGGGTACCACCGCTGAAACCAGCTCTGCCAGTAGCTGATCTCTGGTCCACTCGATCCGAGTCGATAGGGCAGGGACATCGAAAACTCGCTTTCTGTCCGTCCTAATGCGCCACAGGCACTGAGGTCGTCAGTTCGGCTCCGCGCATCTCTTACGCCTTCTTTGAATTTGCTTTCGCCGCAACCGATTTCTTCGTCGACAAGGGACGGTTTGTGCCATCGGCTGCAGCAGTGATCGTCTTGACGGGCCCTGCGGTTTTCACGGGCGGAATTGCCTTGACGGGTGCCGCATTTTTCGCAGTCGGTTTTGGTCTCCCGAGACAGGGCCTTTTTGGGGGGCGCGGTGGCCTGGGCAAGCAGCTCGTCCAGTGCGGGCTTGTATTTGGCCAGGAAGTCCACCAGGGTCAGGTTGGCACCGCTGGCGTCGGAGCCAAGCTGCGGCCACCCGTGCCCGTATCCATCCGCCCCCACTGGTCCGGCCAACTGCTCGTAGATGAGTCGCAGGTAGTCCGGGGGCACCACGGGAGGTTTTGCGGGGCCGGGCAATTCATTCCCGATCACCGGCCCGGGCAGATACCAGTAGTCAGTCCATTGAGGATGGTTCAGGGGGGCGGCTCCTTGCGCTGCCCCACCGATTGAACCCGACGCCCCGAGCGGAACATTGTTGTGATTGCCGCCCGATTCCATCAACATTCCGTCGACCTGGATTTCCATGTGGGAGTTTTCGCCCCCACCGCCATGCATGATCGGGATGATCGCAACCGCGTCAGCAGGGACAGCGGCCAGGCCGCCGGGACCTCCGCCGGCGCAGACCGTGCCGTACGGGCCCCTCGTGCCAGGGGTCGCAGCAGCATTGTTGGCGTAGTCATAGGGCCACATCTCGGTGGTACCCCGACGAGTCCAGTCCATGTTGGTGGGCCCGTAAACCAATGCCTCTAGCTCTGCGAATACGAGGCCTGAGCAGTCGGTTCCGGCGCCGGGATTGTTGGGAACGAGTACATCGCCATAGGCGTAAGGATTGCCGATTCGGGCGGTGAAGATCTTTTTGGCGTAATCGATATTGGCCCGTAGAACTCCGGTCGTCGGCAGCGGCACGCCATCAGGCAGCCGCCAACAGTCTTTGATGACGGCATCCCATTCACCTTTGTAGACATTGCCCGTTACGGGCCAGCCGTGGGATTGCTGACACAGGATCGCTGCGGCCTTGGTAGCAGCATCGAATACGCCACTGGGGTGAATGCCCAGCGCCGTCTGCCAGCGGATGAGCCCATCACGAGAAGCCTGCGGCTCAGACCCATCCAAATTGGACCAGGCATCGTCTGGGCCCTGCTGGGGTCCCCAATAGACCTTCGGTGGACGCGGCAGCGGCCAAGCGTCGGGATCAAGGGGGGTTACCAATCGATTGTAAAGGGCGACAGCATCATTCCACCTTTTGTCATATGCGTCGGGGACTGCAGAGCCTTGCACAGCCTGCGCGTATGAACCTGGGCTTTGGGCATCTGAGTTGTAATCGAACGCTCTTAATCCTCTGTTGGTACCGACTCCGTCATAAAACTGGCCTGCCGAACACGCGGCGTCCATGCGGCATTCAACTTTGCCCCACCAAGGTTGTTGTTGGAACAGTCCGACAGATTGATGGTCACAGCCGACAGCGTCGTATGGAAAATCCATGCTTGGTGGATCGGCTTTGTTCGCATACATCGTCAAGTTGGATTCGACAAGTGCTGTGGCCAAGGCGATTTGGATTCCCTTGGGCGTAATTCCTCGCCGTTGACCTTCAGCGATGATGGCTCTTGCGTAATCGTCGGATTTCATTGGAGTACCTCCATCGCGATCATCGAAATGGTGTTGTTAGCCCAGTTGGCGACGTAGACGGTGCTGCCGTCGGGGCTGACCGCGAGTCCGCTCGAAGCTTGACCGATCGGGATGGTGACGATGACGGTGTCGGTGGCCGCGTCGATCACCGACACGTTGGCGGCATTGAAATCGCCACCGGTGACGTAGGCGAGGCTGCTGTCGGGACTGACCGCCACCACGCCCGCGCCGTTGAGAGGGATGGTGGCGGCGACGGTGTTGGTCGCGGCGTCAATGACCGACACGGTGTCTAGCTCGTTGTTAGTGACGTAGGCATGGGTGCCGTCGGGGCTGACTGCCACCCCGTACACGTTGGGGACGAGATCGACGGTCGCGGTGACGGTGTTGGTGGCAGTGTCAATCACTGAAGCCGAGCCGGATGCGTTGGCGACGTAGACACGGTTGCCGTCGCGACTCACGGCCACTTCGCGTGGGCCGCCGCCGACCGGGATGCTACTAAGGCTGTTGGTGGTGGTGTCGATCACCGACACCGAGTCGGACTCGTTGTTGGTGACGTAGGCCCGGGTTCCGTCTCGGCTGAACGCGACCCCCCAGGGGGTTCTCGCGACCGCGATCGTGACGGTCACGGCCTGCATGCTGGTATCGATGACCGACACCGAATTGGCGCCCACGCCAAGATTTGCAACGTAGACGAGTCCGCCATCGGGGCTAACTGCGATCCCTTGGGGTTGGCTGCCGACCGGGATCCGTTCGCCGAGCAGGTCGTTGGTGGCGGTGTCGATCACCGACACCGCACCGGCCGCGTAGTCGGTGACGTAGGCGCGGGATCCGTTGGGGCTAAACGCCACACGAGACGGACCGGAGTAGTCACCGATTGCGATGGTGGTTGTGACGGTCAAATGTGTTGGCGCTATTGAGATGTTGGTGACGGTCGCTGCGGTAGTGCCGCCTCGACCATCGTTGGCGGCGACGGTGAAGCTGTCGGTGTCGGCTTCTGGAGTCAGCCCGGCGCACAGGCGCCCGGCCTGGGTTGGGGTGTAGATGTATGTTCCGGTGGAGTCTATGGTGACCGCCCCGCTAAGCGGCGCACCTGTGACGGTGTAGGTCAGGGGGTCATCGTCGGGGTCGGTGAAGCCCAGCGTGCCGGATACCACACCGGTGGCCGGGTCTGGGGCACCGATGGTGGGGGCGCCCGCGACCGGAGGATGGTTGATTCCGGGCGCAACAAGGGAGATCACCGATACCGAATTATCCCCGGTGCCAACATTAGTGACGTAGACGGTTCCGTCGGGGCTGGCCGCCACCCCCCAAGGCGAGTTGCCGACTTGCACGGTGGCGATGACGGCGTTGTAACTAGCACTGGTGGGGTCGGTGTCGATGACCGTCAC
The DNA here is from genome assembly GCF_059812735.1 of Mycobacterium sp. NGS40. Taxonomy (NCBI): domain Bacteria; kingdom Bacillati; phylum Actinomycetota; class Actinomycetes; order Mycobacteriales; family Mycobacteriaceae; genus Mycobacterium; species Mycobacterium sp. NGS40. Next base: position 88,726 of record NZ_JCALDG010000014.1, on the reverse strand, counting down.
CGCGTTGCTGCTCTCGGTGGCGACGTAGGCGAGCGTGCCGTCCGGGCTGAATGCCACCTGACTGGGGAAACTGCCGACGGCGACGGTGGCGATGACGGTGTTGGTGGCGGTGTCGATCACCGACATCCTGTTGTTGTTGGAGCTGGCGACATATACGCGGGTGCCGTCGGGGCTGATCGCCACCCCGTGCGAGTAGTAGTCGACGCCGACGGTGGCGATGACAGTGTTGTACGTGGAGCTGGCGGTGTCGGTGTCGATCACCGACACCGAGCTACCGAAGGTGTTGACGACGAAGGCGCGAGCGCCGTTGGGACTGACCGTAATTCCCCACGGGCTGGAGCCGACGGGCACGGTGGCGGTGACGGTGTTGGTGGCGGTGTCGATCACCGACACCGATCCGGGGCCATGCCAGTTGAAGTTGTTGACGTAGACGCGGGTGCCGTCCGGGGTGATCGTTACACCCTGTGGACCAACGCCGACGGGCACGGTGGCGGTGACGGTGTTGGTGGCGGTGTCAATCACCGACACCGAGTTGTCGCCGCTGTTGGCGACATAGGCGTGCGCGCCATCAGGGCTGACTGCCACGAATGTCGGAGAGCCGCCGACGGCGATGGTGGTCATGACTATGTTGCTGGCGGTGTCGATCACCGACACTGTGCCGGCGGCCTGGGCGACGTAGGCGCGATGGCCCTCGGGACTGAAGGCCACTCCGTAAGGGGTGCTGCCGACGAGGATTGTGCCGGTCATCGCTTGAGTCGGTAAGACTGGCACGGAGACTGCGACAGTTGTGGTGCCGCCATGGCCGTCGCTGATGGTGGCGGTGAAGCTGTCTGTGTCGGTTTCAGGCGTTTGGCCCGCGTGTAGGCGGGAGGCGGCGGTTGGCGTGTAGGCAAACGAGCCATCCGGGTAGATGACTGCGTTGCCGCCCCTCTCGCTGGTGACTGGGCTGGCATAGCTTAAGGTGTCGCCGTCGGGGTCGGTGACATGCAGTGCGCCGTTGACAACGCCGGTGTCGGCATGCCCGAGTGCGATGGTGTAGGCCGGATCTTCAACTACCGGAGGCCTATTCGACGGAGGCGTGATGCCTTGAGTGTCGATTACCGAAACGGTGTTGCCGCCGTAGTTGGCGACGTAGAGGTGCTTGGCGCGCACCGCCATCCCGATCGGGTTATTGCCAACCGTGATCGCGCCCAGCACGGCGTAGTTCCTGGTGTTGATGACAGTGACAGTGCCGTCGAAGAAGTTTGTGACGTAGAGGCGTTGACCGCTGCCAATCACTCCGATCGGATGGTTGCCGACAGGAACGGTGGCGGTCACCCTGTTGGTGGTGGTGTCGATCACCGACACCGTGTTGCTGTCGGCGTTGGCGACGTAGAGGTGATTCCCGCGGGGTGCCACCCCATGTGGGCTCTTGCCCACGGCGACTGTGGCTGTGACCCTGTTGGCGGTGGTGTCAATTACGGACACCGTATTGCTGCCGTAATTGGTGACATAGAGGCGGTCACCGCTGAAGGCGGCATTGAGAGGGCGGCTCCCCACGGTAATGGTGGCGAGGACCCTCTTCTTCTTGGTGTCGATCACCGTCACGGTGCCGTTCATGTGGTTGGTGACGTACAGGCGTTCACCGTGGACCACCACTGCCGCCGGCTGGCCGCCGACGGCGATGGGTGTGCCCTCAACGGTGTTGGCCTTGGTGTTGATCACCGTCACGGTGCCGTCGTTGAAGTTGGCGACGTAACCACGGTTGCCGCTGTCGGCTATGCCCCCCGGGGCATTACCGACAGCGATGGGTTCGCCCTCTAGGGCGTCCGTCTTGGTGTTGATCACCCGCACGGCGTTGTCGAGACTGTTGGTGACGTGGAGGTGATCACCTTTGATCGCCAACCCGGTCGGCCCGTGGCCGACGGCGACGGTATCAATGACAGATCCGACTTTTACTTTTTCCTTGGCACGTGCAACTGCCGCTTGAAGCGTGTGGTCGATGGTGCCAACAGACCCTGAACCCATGATGTCCCCTTAGGTGGCTGTGTCGGGATGGCCTGGGTTACTTTGTCGGTGCGTAACGCTAGTCACCCGCACCTGCGAAGCAATAGTGACCAAAGTCCTTTTGACGGAGAGCAATTAGGGCAAAGCCCTGGTAATCGGCGCCCGCGTGCACAGTGGAACGTGATCAGGCTCTGTGTGAGAGCACGGCGGTACACGACCGGCCGGTCGGCCACGCTGGCCGGAGAACCTGATCGCGAGTATCGCCAAATTTCCGCTACGTGGTCGCTCAGAGCGCCGTGGTCATCTTCGGCGTGGCTTGGCTGCAGCAACCACGGTGAGGATCAAGGCGACCGCCCCGACTGCGACCAGGGGGTGCCACCACTGCGCCCCCAGCCAGTAGACATGCCTGCCGACTACGCCGCCTTCGCCGAACAGCCATCTACGTACGACTGGCGTGGTCAGGGAAAGTGTTGCGCCGACAAGGGCTAGCGAGAGTAGTGCGAAAAGCAGCCGGTTAGAGCGCTGCCAGGTGCCGAGGGCAATGAGATATCCGCCTGTCCCAGCCATGATTAGGCCGGTGACTCCGAACAGCGTTCCGGATTGGAACGCGGCGGCAGCCCCCAGTACGAGGAGGACGGCGCCGACGATGATGATTGACCGGGCAATGCCTTTGGTTACCGACACCACGTGATATCCGCCGAGCGTCAGTGTTCGCAGGGTCGTCAGCGCAGGCTTGAGGGCGCCAGGCAGTTGTCGCACGGAACCAATTGTTCCGGATAACGTCGCCGCGGCCTTCGTGATGGTGTGTGCCATCAGCGGTGAGCCCTTATCGGTCGCAAAGGTCTCGCATGCGACCGGATCATCGTTCAGGAGAGCGTATTTGGCGTCTCCCGGGCCAGCGGCCAAGACCTTCTTGGCCCATGTTCGGGAACGCGCAGGACTCCAATCCGGTTTCTGTCCTGGCTGTGGATCGAGAACGGCGTCGGCCAGGCCGCCCAATTCCTCGTCAAGAACTCGTTGCTGCCATGCTTGGGCAAGCCACAGCGATGTCATGGGAATGCTTGAGGGCATCGCTATGGATGGGTCGTCGAGGAAAGCAAGTTCGTCGAGCAGCATGTCTTCGGTCAGGTACAGGTCGGACCCAGCATCGACAGCTGGAATGCGGTAGCCCGAACTCGGGAATTCTGGTGCCCCAAGGGTTTTAAGTCTACGCAGAAACCATTGCGCTCCGGTCTGGGAACCGTTGGTGCTCTCCTTACTTTCGGCATGCGCCTGGGCAGCCCGTAGCACGCGGCGCGGGTCGAGCAGAACATGGACGAGCCATCCTGCGCCGTCGAGTCGACCCCACATCCAGTCGTTGGCTCGCCATGATCGCTTGTAGAAGGCGCCGAAATGATGGAACTGCATGCCGGTGAGCTTTTGCTGGGCTGTCTGCCAATCAGGTGCGAGCAGATTGCGCGTATCGGCGCTGACTTGCACGAGGTCCAGGGACTGCTCGACCTCGGCGTCGGCCCGGAGCATCGCACGCTGAGAAGCGGCCAGGTCGAACAATTTCGTTGCCACGGCTCGCGCGCTGCTCGCAGGCCCCAGATAATCGAGGTAGGTAGCGAGCTGGCTGGCCGCAATATGGTCCTGTCCGAGCAGGGAATTCGACTGGGCGCCAACAGCGGACGTTGCGCTTGTGGCAAGTCGTGTCAAGGCCGCAGAGCCGTCGACGAAAACACCGCCTAGCCTTTCCCATGCTTCCTCTTTCACTGCGGATCGTTTGAGATACTCCGCAGCCAGAACACTGGCGGCGTTCTGAAGTGACCCTTGCCGGACCGCAGGGTCGGTGCATACCTTGTGAACGAGGTCCCCCAGATTTAGCAATTTGGGTGGTTGGAAAGCTCTGAAGATTCCTTGGATGATCTCCGCAACAGCGGCGGTCTCGGCGTCGGACTTTGCGAGCTGGTATGCCGCCTGAGCGACGCTGATTGCCAATGCTTTCGCTAAGTCACACGCCGGTTGGCCATACCGAGCAAGATCGGCTGTAGTCTCGGGGAGCGGTTGGTTGGGCGCCTGCGACCAACGACCCAGGATCGCCTCTGTGATCTGTTGTTGGCAGACCGTCGCGGGGTCACCTCCGACCGTGAGGTCGTTCAGCCAGTTCTCGGGAACGCTTTCGTTGGATGCGCTAGGCGCCGGCGGCCACGTCCCGAGTTGGCGCAGCAGAGCAGTAGTGAGTGCATGAGCCTGTCTGGTCGCCTCGCGGATTCGGTAATCAGTCAGCAATGACGTGGTCAGGAGCCGCGATCCTGCGGGCAGTCTGGCCGCCAGCTCGGCTAGACGCAGTCGGGTGTCGGTTCGCGCTTCCATCCGGTCTTGATGGGTTCGAATCGCCCTCAAGTCCGCTGCGATCGACTGCGTTGTGATCGCGGCCAAGTCCTTGAGGAGTCCGTCCACAAGTCCAAAAGGCTTGTTGACGTCATCCGAGGGTGGCTCTTGCACAAGATCGGGTGCCGGGCCGGAGGAAGGCACCACGAAGAGAAGAACCCGGCGGACCGACCGGGAGGCGGGGCGATCGAAGATCCGCTGGAGCAGCACGTCGATGGGCCGGTTGTCGAGCAGGCCACCATCGGTAACCCAGTGTGGGCGAGTGAGATTCGTGAAGGGAGCCATCGCTGGCCGGGCGGGCACCGCGCCCTGCTTCGGGGTTCCGGCGGTGAACGGAATGAACGAGGGTTCGAACGCGACGGGGAAAGACGCAGAGCTGCGAGCGGCCAATGCCAGCGCCGGGAACGTGCCATTCGCTGCGAGGTCGGACTCGGTGAAGGTGAAGAGGCCGCGCCGGTCGACGTCTTGCACGAGCGTGCCGAATGAGTCAGTGAACCTGCTGGTTTCTCCGGTCAGCAATGTCGTCGTGACGTAGAGCGTGGTGGAAGGGGTACGGGCACCCTCCGGAAAGGCGGTGGGCGGGAATGGACCCGTCTCGAGATTAGGAATCTCGTTAGCCAGCGCAGCGAACATGCGTTCGTCGCCGTACAGCAGGGACGGGGTATGTTTGTCTCTCGGGTCTCGAATGAGATCAGTCAAAGCCCCGAGATCTAGCCAGAGGTCGCGAAGCCCGCCTAGGTCCGCGCCCGTGACACGCGACGACGCAAGGACGGCGGCGTTGATGCCACCTGCGCTTGTCCCGGACAAGACGTCGACGTCGACGACCGTGTCGAGCAGGTCGATGAGTTCGGCGTAAAGCTTCAGGCAATCGGTCGACTCTTTGGAGAGATTGCTTCGGGTCGGGAATGTTGTCCCGAGCCTGCGCCACTGCGACGCTTGAGCAAGCAAGTTGATCTCCCGCGTGACACCGGCCATCCAGATCGCGAGACTGACACCGCCGGTCATCGTCGTGGCAAGCCGGAGTTCCTGCGTCGACTCCGTCACTGGTGATGGCTCATGAATTGTCATGGCACTCCTAGATTTACCGATGCCGTATCCAAATACCCCAACTGGGACTGAATCGGAACGAACGAATGATCAGGCCCGAAAATACTTGGTACATGGTCGGTTTCCCTTCTCACCGTCAGCACTGGCGAGCCACGATCACAGAGGACTTGGCACGGTTGACCACCGCAGCGCCGACCGATCCCAGCAACCTGCCACTGAACCAGCCGCAACCGTGGCTGCCGACCACAACCAATTGCGCGCGTTCGGATGCGGCGATCAACCAACGTGCCGGATCGCCAATCTCTATTCTGCGACGGATGCCCACCTCGGGGTAGCGCTCGTGCCAGCCCGCCAGCCGCTCAGCGAGAGTCTCCTCTTCCAGGGACAGCTCGGCGTCCCATTTGGCGTCCTGGATCAACTCCCTGGAACGGGCAGAACGGGGATCCATCCACGCGTGTAGCGCCGTCAAGCCGACACCTCGCCGGGAGGCCTGCTCGAACGCGATAGCAGTCGCCGCTTCCGAGGCCGGTGAGCCGTCGATGCCCACCAGCACGGGCGCCGGTGCGACGTTGGCCGCGATGGCGTGGTCGTCACGGATTACCGCGACCGGGCAATGCGCGTGGTGGACCAATGCCGAACTCACGGAGCCCAGGAAACCGTGTGACACCACGCCGCTATGCCCCCGCCAACCAACCACGACCATCTCGGCGTCTTTGGATAGGTCGACGAGCGTGGGGACGGCGGCCGAATGACACAACGTGCTATCGATCTGTAATGAACCACCGGCGCTCTCCGCGGCGACATTGATCGCCGAATCGATGACGCTGTGCGCCCGCTGTTTTTGCGAATGCCGAGAGCCTGCGAGCCCGGCGAACTCGAACCACTCCGGTAACGGCGTGTCGAAGGCGTGGACCAGCGTGAGGGGCACATTCCGTAGTGCCGCATCGTGGGCCGCCCACCGAACAGCACCGAGTGCCGCTGCGGAGCCGTCAACACCTACGAGGGTCGCGCCATGTGGTGATTGCCGCATTTCGGTTCTTCTCTCTCGGCCCCACCGACAGGATCACTTGCGGAGGCGGTGATCGTCAGGGCCGAAAAGATCCAAGCCGCAGGACTAAAGGCACCCACGCCGTGGACACTGAGATCGTGCGTCCTTCACCCCAGGCCCGCAGTTGACGAATCGTGCCGGCAAATCCATCCGACAGGCCACCGGTCTCGGAATCGTCGCGCTGGCATTCGTTGCGGCGTGCTCGCATGGCGAGGCAGCACACCACCCGTTGAGTCGCGCAGGGCAGGCAACGCAGACACCAGAAGCGGCCCCCGCGGCTGATTTCTCAAATATCTCCGAGCTGATCAACGATTCGATCGCGGCAAACAGACTGCCCGGGGCGGTAGCGGTGATCGGGCACGACGGCAAGGTCGCCTTTCATCAGGCTTACGGCTCGCGCAAGCTTGCGGACGAACCCGGGCTGGACGGGTTGCCCGCACCCGCGGAGCCGATGACTGAGGACACGATCTTCGACTTGGCGTCGCTGACGAAGAGCCTGGCAACGGCGACTGCCGTCATGCAGCTTTACGAACAAGGCCAGATTGCGTTCGACGATCCGGTGCAGCATTACTTGCCTGACTTCAATACCGCGAGCAATCCTCGGCGCGCTCAGGTGACCGTGCGCATGTTGCTCACACACACGTCGGGCCTACCGGGCGATGTCAATCTGGGAGATCCATGGGGACTGGATGGAGCCGATAAAGCAGAGGGCATTCACCGCGCGCTTACCACACCGCTGGAGTCTGGCCCCGGCGACGGCTTTGCTTATTCAGACATCAACTTCGTTCTGCTGGGGGCGCTGGTCGAGAAGGTCACAGGTGAAGACCTGGATGTCTACGTCCAGCGCCGTGTGTTCGCGCCGCTCGGCATGACAGATACCCGCTACCTTCCGCCGGCGAAAGCATGCGGTCCGCACCAGACCATCGGATCGGCCGTCAGTTGGGCTCCGTCGCCTCACGGGTCGGCGCGGGACGCCTGCCCTGCCGGTACCTGGGACGTCGGTCTGCTGCCGCGCATCGCACCGACAGCCCGTGACGAAGAAGGGCGAGCCGATCCCGGCAGAAATCCCGATCTCGATCACCTGCTTCGGGGCACCGTGCAGGACACAACAGCGCGGCGCATGGGTGGAGTGGCGGGGCATGCCGGTGTGTTCTCGACGGCACACGATGTGAGTGTCTTTGCGCAGGCCCTGCTCGATCGGCTCGCGGGCCGTCCGAGTGAATTTCCTTTGCTGCAAACGACTTTGGAGATGATGACAAGTCCGCAGCAGCCGGGGCGCAGCCCGCGACAACTCGAAGCTGCCAATGCCGCCGCCCGGGAAGCTGGACCGAATACGACGAATCCGCTTCTGGCTGACCACTATCCGGCGATCGCGGGTGAAAACCTGCGCGGTTTCGGCTGGGATATCGATACGACCGACTCCACGGCGCGCGGCGCGATCTTCCCGATCGGAAGCTTTGGTCATACCGGCTTTACCGGAACCTCGGTTTGGATGGACCCCGGCTCCGATACCTACATCGTTCTGCTGTCGAATTCGATCCATGTGCGAGGCAGTCCGCCCATGTCGAAGCTGCGGGGCGAGGTTGCGACGGCAGCGGCGCGCGCCCTACATCTTTGAGGGCGTTCGCAGCGGTTCGCCGTCACGCTATTGGCGTCAGATCGACTCAGTCCAGTAGACCGCTGGTCAACATCGTCTGCAGCGCCTTTCGGTTGAGCTTGCCGCTGGGCAACGTGGGAATTTGGTCGCTGGTTGCGATGGCCCAGCGCGTCGGTACTTTGTAGCTGGACAACTGCTTTCGTGCGCGCTCGGCTAGGGATGCAACATCGATCGTCGCGTTCGCCGCTACGACGACTGCGCACACCTCTTCGCCGCGCTCGGGGTCGTCGACGCCGACGACGACGCATTGTGCGACGTCGTCGAAATCCTCGATGACCGCCTCGACCTCGAGCGGAGAGACGTTGGCGCCCGCCGATTTGATCAGCTCACTGGTTCGTCCGACGTAGAACAAGCGCGGGTCGTTTTCTCGGCGATAGACGCGGTCCCCGGTGTGATACCAGCCGTCCGCGTCGAAGGTTTCCCATCTCTCGCGCTTGTTATAGCCGGCCATTGTGCCAATCCCACGGACCAGGAGTTCGCCGGTGGACCCTGGCGGGACGGGTGCACCCTGCTCGTCCACGATGCTCATCTCGGTGCAGACGAAACCGCCGGCGGTCTCAGACATGGTGCGGTGTATGGGAAATCCGTCCGGTGCGTCGATCATCGCCAAGTCCAGCGGACCATCCCGCAGCATCGGCGCGCTGCTCAGGTCGCGACTGGCGAAGGTCGGGTGCTCGCGCAAGCGCTGGGTGAACGCGGGCCATCCGACGATCCCGGTCGCGCGTTCGCGTTCCACCAGATCCAACGCCGTGCCAGCGTCGAGCCGCGCCATCACCAGAAGCGTCACCGGTTCGTGCAAAGCCCCCGTCGCAGCGAGCAAGCCGCCGATCCAGAAGAACGGCATCGCGCAGAGGATTTTGGTCGGGGACGCCGGCCCGGTGAGCGCTCGAATGGCGCTCGGCCACGTCGAGGTCTGCCGGACCACGGTGCCGTGGGTGTGCAGAACACCCTTGGGATCCGCGGTGGACCCCGAGGTGTGCACCATGATGGCCAGATCGGCGGGTGACACTTCGGCCTCCGCTGCGGCCAACACCTCGTCTGTGACTCCCGAGGCGGTATTCCCATCCCAGCGGGTCGCCCATGCCCGTTCGGGCTCGCCGGTGATCACGATGCGACGCAGGTACGGCGCCACCGGTAGGGCCAGACGTCCGGCCTGCTGATCGGACAGCTGAGGCAGCGCGGCTTCCAACTGTGCGGCGACATTGATGTCGAGGACCTGGCTGGGGGCGACCAATAGCCCAATATCAGCCAGCCGCAATACTTTTGCGATCTCCGCCGGGGTGTACATGGTGCTCATCGGGACGGCCACAGCGCCGATTCGTGAGACAGCAATCCACCAAATGATCCACTCCACGCCGTTGGGGAAGAACAGTCCCACCCGGCTGCCCTTGCCGACGCCTTCTTGTAGCAGCCGGCGCGCGATATGCGCCGAGCGCTGTTCTGCCTGCTCGTATGTGAGTCGCTCCGTCGGTGTGACCACGTACGTCTCCCGGCCGAACAGGCGAACACTCTCCGCGAGGAGCGTGCGGATGGTGAGTGGTCGTGGTTGGGTCACACCGGGTCCTATCCAGCAGCGGGGGCAACCCAATTAAAGGCGATCGATCGCTGAGTCCAAAGACGGCTTCCAGGGGTTAGCTTCGCGGTGGCGACCCCCGGCAGCCCCTGAGCTTCGTATGGTGTTCATCGTGGACACCGACATACCTGGCCGCTGCGACGGCGGCGGTGCGCCGGTCAACCGTCGTCGGCTGCTCAAGCTGGCCGGTGGGGCGGGAGCACTGGCGATCGTGAGCGGGTGCTCTCGATCGGTCGTTGAGCCCGTCGTCCCGCTTAGCGCGACTTCTGCCGTCATGTTGTGTCGCGATGCATGGGGTGCCCGGCCCGCCCTGGCCGGCGGCAGGCCTCACACCATCATGCGAATGACGCTTCACCACGAGGCTGTCGTCCTGGGAGACAACCGCAACGCCCCCGGACGTCTCCGTCAGGACCAGCGCTATCACCAAGACAAGGGATGGGTCGACATCGCTTATCACGTCGGGATCGACCGCGACGGCAACATCTACGAACTGCGGACGCCGCAGATCGCCGGGGACACCGCAACGGATTACGACACGACGGGTCACTTTCTGGTCCTCTGCGAGGGAGACTTCGACAAAGAAGCCGTCTCCGAAGCCCAACTCCACGGAGCCGCATTGGCTTTCGCGTGGGCCACGCAAACCTTTCACATCGCCAGCAACACTCTTGCCGGCCACCGCGACCTGGCCCAAACCTCATGCCCGGGTGCAAGCCTGTACGCCCATCTTTCGTCGGGGGACCTCAAGCACCGCATCGACGATCTCGTGGCAGCGGGACCCGTGAATCTCCAACGCATCTGTGGGCCGGACGCGGCGGCAACTGTTGCCGCGATCGAGGCGGGCTGATCGCTTTCAGCGCGACGTACCAGGGATCGCTGCAGCGCTCAGCATTCCCGCCATCGGACGTCGAGGACGAAAGCACGCGAAAAAGGCCGTAGTCTTCCCCCGTGAATGCGATAGACCCGGACAAGCTCGACATTTGCCTGCAGGTGCTGGCCGATGTCGAGTCACTACCGCCCGAGCACCCCGATGCCGTTGCGGTGCGCCGGGCCACCGCGGGCATATTCAAGTCAGTCAGGAAGGCCCGCCGTGCCGCCAAGCGCGACGCAGTGGCAGCCGCCGACGATGCCGTGACCGCGGCTACCGCCACCGGCGCGCCCGGCCGCATCGACGACGAGACCCGGGGCCTGCCGCTCGTGTCGACCGCGGTGGGTGCCAGCGCCGGCACGTTGCTGCGGCCGCGCTCCTGCTACGTGTGCAAGCACCGCTACACGGTGGTCGACGCCTTCTACCATCAGCTCTGCCCCGAGTGCGCCGCGCTCAACCGCTCCAAGCGCGATGCCCGCACCGACCTCACCGGTAGGACGGCCCTGCTCACCGGCGGCCGCGCGAAGATCGGAATGTACATCGCGCTGCGACTGCTCCGCGACGGCGCCCACACGACCATCACCACCCGTTTTCCCAACGACGCCGTGCGCCGGTTCGCGGGGATGCCCGACAGTGCCGACTGGCTGCACCGGCTGCGCATCGTGGGCATCGACCTGCGCGACCCAGCCCAGGTCGTCGCGCTCGCCGACACCGTGGCCGCGCAGGGCCCGCTGGACATCCTGATCAACAACGCGGCCCAGACGGTGCGCCGCGCTCCCGGCTCCTACGCGGCGCTCATCGCGGCAGAGCGTAGCCCGGCGCCCGAACTCGTCGACGTGATCACGTTCGACCGCGTCAGCGACGCCCATCCCGCCGCGCTTGCCGGAAGCCTCGCCGAGCACCAAACTCCGCATGCTGTAACCGAATTGGCCCTTACCGCCCGAAGCGCGTCGCCGGACCGCATCGTCGCCGGCACCGCCATCGACGCCGGTGGCTTGTTGCCCGACACCGCGCCGATCAACAGTTGGACGCAACGCGTGCACGAGGTCGATGCGATGGAATTGCTCGAGGTTCAACTCTGCAATCAGACCGCGCCGTTCATTCTGGTGAGCCGCCTGCGCCCGGCGATGGCCGCGTCACCCGCGCGCCGCAAGTACGTGGTGAATGTGTCTGCGATGGAGGGACAGTTCAGCCGTGCCTACAAGGGCCCGGGGCATCCACACACCAACATGGCGAAGGCCGCACTCAACATGCTTACCCGCACCAGCGCCAAAGAGATGCTGGAGCAGGACCGCATTCTCATGACGGCCGTGGATACGGGCTGGATCACCGACGAGCGCCCGCACCCGACGAAGCTGCGGCTTGCCGACGAGGGTTTCCATGCCCCGCTCGACCTGGTCGACGGCGCCGCCCGCGTCTACGACCCGATCGTCCGCGGTGAGTCCGGCGAAGACCTGCACGGCTGCTTCCTCAAGGACTACTCGCCCAGCAATTGGTAGCTGCGGACACAGCGGCGCCGCTCAGCGCCACGGGCTTCGAACGTCCATGGTCACAAGTCGGTAACGCTGGCATGCCTGGGATCGATGAACAATACGTGGCAACAGGCAACGCGATGGGGAAAATCAAAACTGTCGCCGTGGTCTCGATCGGTGTTTTGCTCATCACGGCTCCCGGGACGGTTGCTGAGTTTGCGGCGCGCGCCGACGGTGCAGGGGCCGCGTTGTACGGCGGCGTCAACCGGGTGCGCGACGCATGCGGGGCAATCGGCGCCGACCCGCGGTTGACAGAAGCGGCCCAGCGGCACGCGGACGACATGCTGCGCAACGGTGTGAACGGCCATATCGGTTCGGACGGTTCGTCACCGCAGGTGCGTATCACCGACGCGGGCTACCGGACCCCCTACAGCGGTGAGGTCGTCTTCTGGGGCACCGGATCCGCGGCGAATCCGAGTCAAGCTCTCGACTTGTGGATGCAAAGTCCTCCGCACCGCGCGATCATCCTGAACTGCGCATACACGGCAGCGGGCTTCGCCACCGCCTCCGACGGCAACAAGATGACCATCGTCGGCGACTTCGCCGCTTGATACCCTCGGTGGCCATACCAAAACGCCTGGTGGAGAATCAGATTCGAATTTCGGCGCAAATCTGAGCCCAGAACGTCAGTTACGCAACACTTTTCCAGTGGGCGCGGGGACCCAGCTTTGCAACGCCCGGCGGCCAATCAGCTGACAACCGTGTGTGTAGGCCAACTGCTTTGCAGCAGTAGTGAACTCCTGATTGCTCACCACGATGCTGCGCGTGCACCCGTGATGGCGCGCACCCGCCACCACCTGCTGGACAGCGGCGACTCCAATCGTCTTACCGTGCCGCTTGCACTGGACCGCCGCATACTGGCCGTCCTTCTGCGCGATCAGGTCGACGCCGTAGTCACCCACGGCAGGGGTGAAGCTGACCTGCCAGCCCGCGCGCTGCATGCGTGCCGCGACGTAATCTTCAAACTCCACGCCGTCCATCGCGTCGATTTCCCCGATGCCCGCATAGGTCCGTAATCGCCGCCGCGACCGACGGTAGGCCGGCTGAATCAAGCCGGCGAAAAGCAGTCCACAACAAGCTCCCACCACACCCAGCGCGACGCGGTGGGTGAAGAATCCAAACAGCAGCCCGAAGTAGAGCGGTAGAAAAGCGAAGGCCGTCCTCATGCCGTCGAGACGTCTCGCAGGCCCCGCGTGCCGGTCGCGGAAGCGACGATCGTTGACGCCCTATTCATGAGCCGATGATAAAGATGAGCGACGACATACAACGTCGTCCGACGACGGGGATGTCGCGCGCTTGAAGTACGTGTCCCGCAACGGGCCGAAAATAAAGGGGAGGACGTGAACTTTCGCTACCGCACGGCGTTGGTTTTGGTGTCGCTGGCGTTGGTCGCGGCCTGCGGGTCAAGCAAGACCGGCGGTTCTCCCGGGTCATCTACGGCGCCCGTGGTCACCGCGCCCGCGACGTCAAAGGTGACATTGTGGGAAACCGGTTCCAAAGATCTCTACCCGCTGATCGATGCCTGGGCCGCGGCGTATCACGTGAAATATCCAAACGTCACGATCACAACGGACGGCACTGTGTCCGCGTTCGGGATCTCGCAAGCGGCCGCCGGAGCAGTCAATATCGGTGCCTCGGGCGCCTACCTGTCCGCTGCCGACGTCGCCGCGCACCCAGGGCTGATGAACATCGCGGTAGCCATTTCGGCGCTGCACATCAGCTACAACCTGCCCGGCATCACCGAGCACCTCAAGCTGGACGGCAAAGTCCTTGCGGCGATGTACCAGGGCACGGTCAAAACCTGGAACGACCCGCAGATCGCTGCGCTCAACCCGGGCGTGAATTTGCCCGCTACCGCGGTGATTCCGCTACATCGTTCCGACGGATCCGGCGACACATTCTTGTTCACCGAGTATTTGTCGAAGCAAGACCCCGACGGCTGGGGCAAGTCACCCGGCGCCGGCACCACCGTCGATTTTCCCGCGGTCCCGGGTGCACGGGTTGAGGACGATGCCGAGGGCAAGGCGGGCATGCTGAACGACTGCGCCGCGAACCCCGGCTGTGTCACGTACCACGGTAGCGGCTACCTCGACGTGGCCCACCAGAAGGGACTGGGTGAAGCCCAATTGGGTAACGCTGCAGGCAATTTCCTGCTCGCCGACCCCCAGAGCATTGGGGCCGCGGCGGCCAGCCTGGCCGCACAGACCCCGCCGAACCAGTCGATCTCGCTGGTCAACGCGCCCGCCGCGGACGGATATCCGATCGTGAGCTATCTGTACGCCGTCGTCTACGGCAACCAGAAGGATCCCGCCACGGCGCAGACGCTGCAGGCGTTTCTGCACTGGGCGGTGACCGACGGGAGCAGTGCCTCGTTCTTGGAATCCGTTCATGCCTACGTTTGGCCCCTGCCCGGCGGGGTTGCGAAGTTGTCGGACGCCCAGATTGCCAAGATCGCCGGCTAGGCGTACGTGCGCCGAATGCCGAAACCCTAAGACACCTACGCGGAGTCCTTGCCCAACCCACGTTCCATGAAGCGCCCCATGGCCATGACGGCGCGGCGGCGTGGCATCAACCGGGTGCTAAGCAAGGTGACGAAGCGGTTCGGGCGTCCGGGCATGACGAGATGCTTACGGCCAATGGCTTTTAGCGTTTCCGCCGCGGCGTCGCGCGGATCGGCGATCTGCCAGCGGGGATACTGCGACAACGCGTCGCCCTGCGTGTCCATCAGTCCGGCGGACATGACGAGTACGTCAACGCCGCTACCGCGGGTTTCGTACCACAGCACCTCACCGAACACGATCTGAAACGCCTTGTTGGCCGCGTACGCGCCGGTGTACGGCGCGGGAATCAGTCCCGCACCTGACGCAACGATCACGATGGCTCCTCGGCCCCGCCGCGTCATCAAATGCGCGAAGCGGTAGATGAGGTTGACGTACGCGCGCGCGTTGATGTCGATCATGGCGTTGTGGACGTCTAACGACATGTCCAGTATTTTCGGCGTGTCCTTCGGGGTGTACATGTGGTTGCAGATAAGGACGTCGACGGTGAGGTCGGCGAGCTGGTCGAGGATCTTCGGATAGACCAACAAGTCGCCGAGATCGGCCGCGATAGTGCGGACTTCGACGCCGTACTCCGTCCGAAGCGCCGTGGCTCGCGCTTCCAGCTCCTCTGCCAGGATGTCAACAAGCACGAGATTGAGACGGCGACTGGCGATTTCGCGCGCATAAGCAAACCCGAGTCCTCGTTCCCCGGCGCTGCCGGTGACCAGTGCCCAGGAACCCGCGTACCGATCAAGCGGATGGTGTTGACTCACGAAACCTCCAAAAACGTGTTCCCGTCCAAGCGTGCGAATCGTACGGCCCAGCTGCCGTGCAAGGTCGGCGACTTGTACAACCCGCCATTGAGGGCGTCGCGGTCGCCTCGGTAAGCGAGGGTGAGGGGCGTCGCCTCGCAAAACCAGCTAAGCTTCACGGCGCGGTGCCGGGGATCGAAGGGGGGGCCATCGTGGCTGATGAATTGGAATCCGATCTCGTCGCGCTGCACGTTGGTAGCAATCACGTGCTCAATGGGATCGGCGAGGCCGCTGTGGACTTCGTCGGCCATGAAGACGGGCTGGCCGACGCCGCGCCGGGTTGGGTGGGGTCCTCGCAGCTGGCGTTGGGTCAACTCGCGGCGCGGTGGGAGGCCCGGCACAGCCAACACAAGCTTCAGGTAGGCGGATTGGGGACGCACGTCGCGGAGGCGCTAGTCGTCTACTCCACGAACGAGGACCGTTCGACCGGCATGCTCAGGTCGGTGCAGGAACAGGGGTAGCGAGTGGGGTCGCTGACTCCCGCGGATGTCAAGCGCTGGGATCTGAACGCGATTCGCGCGGTGTTCGAGACGGCCACCGGACGCGCTAATACGTTGCAGCGCTTGGGGGAAAGCCTGCAGCAGGCCCACAACGTGCTCGCCGAGTGGCAAGGTGAAGCAGGCGACGCATTTCGCGTCGATGTCGGAAAGATTCGGCGCGACATCGAGGCGGACGGCGCGGAATCCCAGCAGGTGGCAGCGGCGGTGTCGCGCGCCGAGGCGGATGTGAGCGCGTGCAAGCGCGAGCTGGATGACGTCGAACGGGCCGCCCAGGCTAACGGTTGGTCCATCACGCCGGACTGGCGGATCGACGTTG
This sequence comes from Mycobacterium sp. NGS40, assembly GCF_059812735.1. Classification (NCBI taxonomy): domain Bacteria; kingdom Bacillati; phylum Actinomycetota; class Actinomycetes; order Mycobacteriales; family Mycobacteriaceae; genus Mycobacterium; species Mycobacterium sp. NGS40. Next base: position 72,477 of record NZ_JCALDG010000014.1, on the reverse strand, counting down.
GCCCCGGAGGGATTCCCGCGAATCGACTCGATCTCGAGTACAAGCTGCAGAACCTGCAGGGAGAGCTCGACGCCTGCAAACTCCACGCCCACACCGCCGATCACGAGCTTGCCGCGGCGGTGAACGCTGCCGTCGGCGCAGCCCCGCCGGGTGCTCCTGGATCCGCGCCGGGCGGTGCCCCGGCACCGCCAGGCCCGCCGAACCAGGCGCCGGGGGGCAAGCCGAAGACGTGGCAGGACATGTTGGTGCCGGGTGGCGGCGCGGACGCTGCACCGGGCGGCGCTCCGCCGAAGGACGCCCCGGTGCCCGCGGGCAAGCCAAAGACCTGGCAAGACATGTTGATGCCCGCCGACGGTGCTAACACCCCGCCTGGCGGTGTCCCGCCCAAGGACGCACCCGCTCCGGCGGCTGTGGCGCCGGGTGGTACACCGCCAAAGGTGCCGCCGGTTCCGTCAGCTGGGGGCAAGCCGCGGTCGCTCCAGGAAATGCTGTTGCCCGGTGGCCCCGTACCCCTGCCACAGCCGAGCCCGGCGGAGTTGGAGAGCGCCAAGGGGTTGTTGCGCAAGGTGATGCTCGGCGATGGCGTGCCGCCGGATCAGATCGAAGCGCGGGTGAACGAAGTGGTGGCTGGCGCACAGCGGTGGATCGATCAGGGCGGAATACCTCCATACCTCCCTCCCGAGGCAAAGCCGTTGCCACCGCCGGGATTCGGCGAAGGTTTCGCTGACCGCTGGTTCGCCACCGAAGAGAACGTTCACAACCTCCTCGGAGTGGGAAATCGCGGGTTGCCCGGCGCGCTCGACGCGTGGAAGCAAATGATCCAAGGCACTGTCGAGACTGTCCAAAACCCGGCGGGTACGGCGATCGGCGAAGTGCAAAATGCCTTGAACTCGCCGAGTCCGGCCTACTATCTGGGCGGCAAATCCGCCGACGCGGCGGTGTCCTTGCCCGCGATGCTGTTCGGCGGAGAAGGGGCGGCCGCACTTCGTGCAAGCGAACTAGCCGACCTGGGCGGACTCGATGTCGGTCCGGTGGTTTCACAGCACGCGCCCATCGGCTTCGATCACCCCGTTGGCTACCACTCGTGGGCAGAGGGAGCGGCTACCGATCTGAATAACGCGTTTTTGAACGGTGTGCGCACGCGAGGCCTCGCCGAACAACTCGCCGATATGTCGACCCACTACGTCGGGGACAATCCGGACCGAGTAGTCCTGGGCAAATTCGGCGGTCCCGAGGGTGGATACATCGGTGAAGCCAGAGCTGCGGGCGGGATCTACTTCGATACTGGCGATTCGACATGGAAAGCGCTCACCGTGGGCCTGAGTGAATCACAAGAACAAGGCCTGGCGTGGCAAGTCAACGAGCGTTTCCTCCGTACCCAAATGGAGAACGGCGTTCCTCGGATCGAGTTCCGGTTGCCGGAAGGATTCGACAGCGTTGAACAGCTAGCCAACGTGCAGAGGAGATCCTACTCAGCCCTTGAGATTAACTTCTTGAAAGACAATGCTGCGGCGTTCGGGTACGAGCAGCGCGGGAATGTGTGGGTATACATAGGAGGCGGCTAGCTATGAAACCAGCTGAGGTGGAACGGTTTTTGGAGCCCACGTTGACGCGCGCCGGTTTGAAGCTCGACGAAATACAAGGCGATGAGATTTATGGAGATAGGCCCGCCTGGGCAGTTTACTATCGCGGTCATGACAGCAAACTCCAGGTTTGCTGGTCGGCGCGCGATGGTGGGATAGATTTCATGCTGGCACCGCTCGATGCGCCGAACGAGTTCGGATTGCTGAACCGATCAAAAAAATGGCAGTTCATGCTGCTGCTCAGTGCCGCGCACGATGACTTGACGACACCCGGGCTCGACGCCGACGACAACGAAGTGATGTCGTGGCTCGAGGCGCTGTTCAAGATACATTTCGAGGCTGCCCGAGATGCACTGCGATCTCAGGCGGGCACTAGCGACACGCCATGATGCCGAGCGACGACTTGGATTTTAAGCCATGCCATCTGTGTGTACTTGAAGCGTTATCCTGGAACGAATCTGGAGGAGTTCGACTCTCATTACGGCTCGGCGAGTGCCGGCGCGCAGCAACAAGTGCGATCGATACTCAAGCCAAGCTGCCAAATTGGTTGGCGATCGTGCCGCGCGCTTCAAGTACGAGTATCAAGTCCTGAGCCGATTCAATGCTGACTGGGCGAAAAGGCGAGTGCGTGAGCTCGCAGCACTTTTCCGCAACGGCCAGCCCGAAGGCATCGCGCTACTGCCAGACATCGGTGAACCGCTCTAGACCTCGCCGGTGTCTGTCGCTCGGAGGCGGGCATTTACGCACATCCTCCCGCTGCGAGGCCAGTGTGGCTCTGCGACGACCGCGAGTGGCTCGGAATTACCGTTGTGCGTGCGGGCGTTGGTTGACGGGTAGACGACGGATCATCGGCGACAGACAGGGATGAGTATGAAATTCGGTATCGCGACGTTCGTCAACGACGACACCATCGACACGATCTCGCTGGCGCGCGCCATCGAAGAGCGAGGCTTTGAGTCGCTGGTGATCGCGGAGCACACGCACATTCCGGCGAGTCGGGAATCTCCCTATCCGCAGGGTGGCAAGCTGCCCTCGATCTACTACCGCACTCTCGACCCGTTCGTGACGTTGGCCGCGGCGGCCGCGGTGACCTCGTCGATCGAGTTGGTCACCGGGATCGCGCTGCTGATTGAACGGGATCCGATCACCACGGCCAAGGAGGCCGCCAGTATCGACCTGATCTCCGGTGGGAGGTTCGTGTTCGGCGTAGGGGCGGGATGGAACATCGAGGAATTGCGCAATCACGGAACTGACCCGAAAACGCGTGGCGCACTGCTCGACGAACGTATCGAGGCCATCAAAGCGCTGTGGACAACCGAACCCGCCGAGTATCACGGCAAGTACGTCAACTTCGACGCTTCCTATCAGCGCCCCAAGCCGGTTCAGAAACCGCATCCGCCGATCTTCATCGGCGGCGACTCGGACGCCACCGTCAAACGAGTGATCCGCCATGACGCCGGTTGGATGTCCAACCCGCTTCCGGTGGAGCGATTGACCAAGCGGATCGACCAAATGCGTGAGGCCGGGGGCAAGGCGGTTCCGTTGGCGACGTTTGGCACGCCGGCCGATCCTGACTATTGGGACTCGCTGGCGGGCTTGGGATACGAGCGAGTCGCATTGTTGTTGCCGACCAAGCCGCTTGACGAATCGCTTCGGATACTCGACGACCACGCCTCAAAGGTCGCCAGCTACAACGGTTAGGCCACGGTTTCGTCCCTCCACTATCAATATGCGAATTCGGATAAATTCGCTCGGGTTGGTGATCACGGCATTACACTCCGACCATGGAACTCGAGGCCCGAGAGTTGCGTCCTTCGCGGCTTGGGACTCTCAAAGCGAAATTCATCCAGTTCGTATACCAATATTTTTATCCCTACCTGACCCGTCGGCTTCGCGCCGACGACGTTCTGTTCCTCAATTACGGGTACGAGGAAGATCCGCCGTTAGACATACCGCTGTCGGCCTCCGACGAGCACGACCGCTACTTCATCCAGCTCTACCACCGGGTTGCGACCCAGGTTGACTTTGCCGGCAAGCGGGTGCTGGAGATCGGCTGCGGCCACGGCGGCGGGGCCTCCTACCTGATGCGTACCGCACGTCCGGCCTCTTACACCGCATTGGACTTGAACCCGGTCGGGATTGCTTTCTGCCAAGAACGGCACCGTCTGGCCGGCCTGGAATTCATCAAAGGTGACGCCGAGCATCTGCCCTTCCCCGACCAATCATTTGACGCGGTCATCAATATCGAATCCTCACATCTCTACCGCGACTTCCCGCGTTTCCTCGATGAGGTAAGCCGTGTGCTACGCCCCGGAGGCCATTTCTTATATGCCGACTTCCGCTTCGCCGACACCGTTGCCGACTGGGAAAAACAACTGGCGAACGCGCCGATGACGATGCTTTCGCAGACGACAATCAATGAGCAGGTCGTCCGCGGCATGGAAAAGAATTCACAGTGGTGGGTACGTGCGGTCGATCGCCTGGTGCCGGCGCTCCTGCACAGGTGGCTTCTGGTCAACGGGTACGTGCTGGTGTGGCGGGTTCACCAAGACATGAAAAGCGGCGGATCCACCGACTACCGGATGTACTGCTTCGCCAAAGCATGACACCTGCCCGAAAAGGTTGGCGGAAACTGGATTTCAGGCTGGGACTAACCGACGTGCGGTACGTGCCAATCGGGACGGTTTGAACTGCCAGACTTCGTCCCAGATATCCCACGCATACGTGGGCGTGTTGTCAGTCAAGAGGTCGCGAAGACCCGGCAGGCTCAGCTCGTCGGAGGACCACTCGTAGAGGCGACCCCATCTGGGCTGGATGACTCCGATGTCGAGCATGTGACCGAAACCGTGCTCGAGCGCGATGTAGGTTTCCACGTCATCGCCCAGCGGATAGCGGTCGGGAAGGATGCGCGAGAGCGACAAGAAGATCCCGGTCATACCCAAGCGGGGGTCACCGAGGGGCCGCCCAAACGGGGCGAGCCAGCCCAGGGCCAGGCGCGGCGCGGCCACCAGGGCGTGGGCGTAGAGCACCCGGATGAGGACGACGTTGATGAAGAACCGTTCCACCCGCGTTTCCTGACGGGCCAGTTCCTCATTGGCCAAATAGGCGGCGGCAATCGAGGCGTTGTGCGCGCGGTACCAGTTGCGTGCGGTTGGTTGCCGGATGAATGCGAGGTGGGTGCCGACCGCGGATGAGCTGGGCTCGCCCGAATGCCCGAATGCGAACGCCCGGGCTTCGGCGGTATCGCGCAACAGGGTCTCGTTCACCGCCCGCCACCACGGGCTCCCCGGGCAAGAGTCGTCCTGAGGATTGAGCAGCCCGCGGCGCAGCTGCCACCCCATGAACGCCGATGCCGCGCGGCGGTAGGGCAAGTAGCCCTGGTCGACACCGCGCGGAACTTCGTATAGCCGACGCATCAGCGTCAGCCTCGCCGCCGGGTCATCCCGCACGGCCGCTACGAGCGATTCCGCGTGTTCCGCGGCCGAAGCGCGTGACGCACCTGGATCGTCAAACGGCATGTCATCCGTCTTCACCCCGACGATTTGATCGGCGGGCGACCGGTTCGTCAAGCGTCGGGGTCGGGCGCCCATCGGGGTGGGCGCACATCTGGCCGGTGCGCCGAGCGCGCCGCGGCGAGCGTCGCGGCGCGCTGACCGTTGATCGCGGTCAGCGGGGGAGGCTGACCCTTGCGCAGCGTCGCGATCAGCTCGCGGTAAGGCCCGACGAGGTAGACAGTGTCGCCGGCCTTCAGTCGGGCGTCGCGGCGAGGGCGCAACCTGATCGGCCCTTCGGGTCGAGTGATCGCGATGACGCGCGTCTGGGTCGACAGTTCGACCATTTGCAGGCCATCCAGCTCACTGCCCGCCGCCACCAGCATTCCACCGACCATGAAGGAGCGCTGCCCGACCCAAAACGTCCCCAGCACCTGCAACCCCATCGCCGCGCCGATGAACCAGGGCGCCGCCAGATCGACGATCGACCGCACGTTCTCGAAACCGAACCGCCGATGGACCGCGGTGCCGAGTGCGCGGCCCTGAACGCGCATCACGATCGGCACCTTGGTGTCGGCACCCAAGATCTCCAGCAAGACGATGCCGGTCTCGATGTTCTCCATGTCGTCCTTGGTCACCACCGCAACGCCCCGGGCCCGCTCGACGTGCGCCGATTCCAGCGTCTGCCGCATCGTTGAATCCCCGAAGATCACCGGCACATCGAGTTCGGCGATGGTCGAAAGGAACCGGTTGTTCTCGTTCGGCTCGATGACCAGGACGTCGTATCCGGCAGCGGTCAGGTCGGTCACCACACGGACGCCAATTGAGCCCAGTCCGACCACGACGACGTGGTCGCGCATATGACGTGCTCGCCGCAGCCCGGCCGTTTGGACGAATCGCCGCGACAGGAGCAGGTCGGCCAGGAATGCGACCGGGAGTGCAGTGACTATGACGCCGCCGAACATCACCGCGACGGCGAACAGCCGCAGCCAAGAAGATTGTTGCGCGAAGCTGAAATCGCCGTAGCCCACGGTCGTAATGGTCTCGGAGGCGAAGTACAGGGCATCGATCCACGACATTTTCGGGTGCTGGTAGTAGAACCGAACTACGGCGGTCGAGCCGAGTGTCAATAGCAGCGCGAAGGCCAGCGAGGGAAACAGCATCGGGTTCACGTCGTCGCGCATGGCGCGCAAAGCGTCGATGACGCGTCGCACCCGGGAATGACGAGAGCGCCTGGCGGTGGCAGGAGGCACCGTGATCCCGCGGGCCTGCAATTCGTCTTTGACGCCGATCATCGACGTCCAGTCGCCGGCGTAGACCCGCAGATCCCGTCCCGGGCAGGGCACTACCTCGCCCGGTGCGGGTGAGTTCTTGCCGTGGACCACTGCCACGGGTGCCAGGTCAGCATGGATCTCGCGAAGCGTTGCGTCGTAGGGCGCTTCGGACCCCCAGACGACGAATTCGATGCCGGCCGTGTCGAACTGGTGCGCGTTGCGTGACAGCACCGCCTCGACGAGGGATGGCGTCGCGAGGTCGGCGACGTCCAAGATCGCGCCAGGGCCGTTGACGGCGGTAACCGCTTCGCGCAGCACGTCGTTGGCCAGCCGGGCTACCACCCGGACATTGGGGCTGTATTCGCGTGCCAGCAAAGCGATTTCGAGGTTGACCGCATCATTGGGTCCGGCACAGACGACCGCGCGGGCGCGATGCACCCCGGCGCCGAGGAGATCGGCGGCAGTGTTGATCTTGATGATCCGCGCGCCTGCGCCTCTGAGCTCCTCAGCGATCGTCTTGGACAGCGGGTCGTCGCCGCTCACGATGATTTCGCGATGGAATTGGAAGACTTCGCCCATTTCGCGTGATCGTTCGTTTCTTTGCCGCCAGCAGATCGCGACGACTAGTCGACACAGGTCTGCGGTAGGTGTTCGGGCTGTTTGCCATTCGGATGTGGCTTTGCGTTCTGCGCCATGAGTACTCCGACCTCTACTTACACCAGCTTCGGCTGGCTCATATGACTATCGGGCACAACGCCGGATAGCGCCACCGGAGGAGCTAGTGAAAGCCAACCCCGATCTTTATGAGGCGCAACAGGTTCGACTCGAATGCGTCACGCGGACGAAATAGTTGAGGCGTAGAAAGCGCTGTCGCGCCATCAAGAAAAGGAGCATTCCTTGTCCGACAAGACGCCCGACGACATCTTCAAACTCGCCAAGGACCAGAACGTCGAGTACGTCGATGTTCGCTTCTGCGATCTGCCCGGAACCATGCAGCACTTCACGATTCCGATCTACGCCTTCGACGAGAACGTATTCGAGGAGGGCTTGGCCTTCGATGGTTCCTCGATTCGTGGGTTCCAATCGATCCACGAGTCCGACATGTTGCTGCTTCCCGATCCGGAGACCGCGACCATCGACCCGTTTCGTGCGCGCAAGACACTCAACGTCAACTTCTTCGTCCACGACCCCTTCACATTCGAGGTGTATTCGCGTGACCCGCGCAATGTCGCGCGTAAGGCGGAGAACTACTTGATCAGCTCCGGCATTGCGGACATCGCGTATTTCGGCCCGGAAGCCGAGTTCTACATCTTCGACTCGGTAAGCTTTGACTCCCGCACCAATGGGTCCTTCTACAAAGTGGACGCGACGTCGGGGTGGTGGAACACCGGAGAGGCGAACGAGGCCGACGGCACCCCCAACCTCGGGTATAAGGTTCGGCCGAAAGGCGGGTACTTTCCGGTGGCTCCCACCGACCATTACGTCGACCTGCGCGATGAGATTCTCACCCATCTCACGAACGCCGGGTTTGCTCTGGAGAAGGGCCACCACGAAGTCGGCAGCGGCGGTCAGGCCGAAATCAACTATAAGTTCAATACATTGCTGCATGCGGCGGACGATCACCAGATGTTCAAGTACATCGTCAAGCAAACCGCTTGGCAGGCAGGTAAAACCGTGACGTTCATGCCCAAGCCGCTGTTCGGTGACAACGGCTCCGGCATGCACTGCCACCAGTCGCTGTGGAAAGACGGCACCCCACTGATGTACGACGACACGGGTTACGCGGGCCTGTCTGACCTCGCGCGCCACTACATCGGCGGATTGCTCTACCACGCGCCGTCGCTGCTGGCGTTCACCAACCCGACCGTGAATTCCTACAAACGGCTGGTGCCCGGCTACGAGGCTCCGATCAACCTGGTGTACAGCCAGCGCAACCGCTCGGCGTGCGTGCGTATCCCCATTACCGGCACCAACCCGAAGACCAAACGGCTGGAGTTCCGTTGTCCCGACTCGTCGGGCAACCCGTATCTGTCGTTCGCGGCCCAATTGATGGCCGGGTTGGACGGGATCAAAAACAAGATCGAACCCCCACCCCCGGTCGACAAGGATCTCTACGAGCTGCCGCCCGAGGAGGCCGCCGAGATTCCGCAGGCGCCCACTCAGCTGGCCGCGGTGATCGACCGGCTGGAGGAAGATAGTGAATACCTCACCGAGGGAAGCGTTTTCACGCCCGACTTGATCGAGGCGTGGATCAGCTATAAACGCGACTACGAGCTTGCGCCGTTCAATCTCCGGCCGACCCCGTACGAATTCGAGCTCTATTACGACGTCTAGGCCAGCCGAGCCGGCCGCTCAGGCTCGCTCATCGCGTCGCACCCTGCACCATGCGAAGCCCCCGAAGGCAACGGCCAGCGCGCCCAACATCGTCATGTCGAGAAGCCATGTCGACGCGGCGTGGTGCCAGTGGGAATCGTCTGCGATGCCCACGACCAGGTGAGTCAGGTCCGCCGTCGACGCGGTGGCCGCGAAGCCCCATCGCCCGGGCGTGAACCAGGCGAGGGTCTCGAACAACGGCCGGCCGGTCACGGGGATGAACCCACCGGCGAGCACCAGTTGCGCCATCAGCGTCATCGCCAGCAGCACGATGACCTGATCGCTGGTACGTGCCAACGCCGAAATCGCAAGCCCCGCAATCATCGCCACCACGCATGTCGCGGCGACACTGACGAAAAGTTCCAGCATCGGGCTGCCCATCGCCGCCGCCGTCGACGGTCCTGGCTTGCCGATCCCAGGTGCGGTGACGGTCAGGACCAGGATCGCCGACTGCATCGTCGCAACCCCGCCGAAGACCGCGATCTTGCTCAGAAGGTATGCAGTGGAAGATAATCCGGCCGCATGCTCGCGGCGAAAGATCGGACGTTCACCGACGAGGTCGCGCGCGGTGAGGGTGATGCCCATCAGGATTGCGGCGAAGCTCGTCAGTGCAATGACATGCTTCGCTTCCAGCGGCACGGCGGCATCCGCATGGCCGAGTCCCGCATGACCGGCCACGGTCAGTGGCAGCAGCCCGACGATGAACGGCAGCACGGTGAGGAAAGCGGAATAGCCGCGGTTGGCGACAAGGAGCCGAACCTGCCGGTGCGCGAGCGTCGACAGCTGACGCCATAGGCCGGCCCGCGCGGCATCAACCGGCGCTGCGGGCTGGGCGCAAATGAGCTGTACCGCAGTCATTTCCCCCCGCGACCCAACGCCTTCGGTGAAGCGCCGTCGAACGCCGTCGGGATCGGCGCACACGATGTTGAAGATGTCGGCCCAGTCGTCGGCTCCGATGGCCGATGCGATCTCGTTGGGGCGACCGCAGAACGCGGTCTTGCCGCCGGGCGCCAGTAACAGCACCTGGTCGCACACCTCGAGGAAGGTCAACGAGTGCGTCACCACCACGATCACGCGGCCCGCGTCGGCGAGCCGGCGTAGCATCGTCATGACGGCGCGGTCCAGCGCCGGGTCCAGCCCGGTCGTGGGTTCGTCGAGCACGAGGAGCGCGGGATGCGTCAACAGCTCCAAGGCAATTGAGACGCGCTTGCGTTGCCCGCCCGACAGCTTTTCGATGCGCGTCGCGACGTGAGCTGTCAGCTCCAGTTCCTCGAGGACCGATGCGATCACCTGGCGGCGATCGCCGCCGGCGATGTCGGCGGGCATCCGCAGTTGCGCCGCGAACTCCAGCGCCTGGCCGACGGTCAACCGACCATGCACGACGTCGTCTTGGGGCACCATCCCGATCCGGTTGCGCAACGCCGCGCCTGCGGTGTGGAGGTTACGACCGTCCAACGACACTGCGCCGTTGCTCGGACGTGCGGCTCCGGTGATCACTCTGGCGAGGGTGGACTTTCCCGCACCCGAAGGGCCGATCACCGCAGTCAACGTACCCGGGCGTGCGGTGAACGAAATTCCCTCCAGTGCAACGATATTGCGCTCCAGTTTAAGGCTCACGTCACGTACGTCGAGGCCGCCGACCCTGGTGGTCGGCGGGATACGGGTGGCGAAGGCGGGTGCCACAGAACAGGTCATCTGATTCCTTATCCGAGTAGGTAGGCCAGCGGGAGTACCAGCAGCAACGAGTCGATCCGGTCGAGCAGGCCTCCGAAGCCCGAGAGCCAGCAGCCGGCATCCTTCACCTGCGCCTGCCGCTTCAACATCGACTCCAGCAGGTCGCCGAAGAGGCCGCCGAGGGAGACGGCGACAAGCAGTCCGATCGAAATCGTGCCCAGCAGCGAGAGGACCACGAACGCTCCGATGATCGCTCCGGCCATCCCGCCTACGGTCTTGTTGGGGCTCAGTGGAGACAACGGACGACGCGCCCAAGCCATGCGGCGCAGCCCCTTTCCGCCACACCACGCGGCAACGTCAGTGGCCGCGACGGCGAAGCACAGTAGATACGCGTCCGGCCACACCATCACGAGGTGTGCCAACGACCAGCAGATCCACACCGATCCGAAGCCGGCGAAAGCCGTGCGCTTGGCGCCGTGATCCACGTCGCCACCGAGCACCGAAGGGGCCGAGCACAGCAGCACGACGACGGGCGCGAGTTGCAACAGCGACGGACGCAACCACGCCGCGATCGGGTAGAGCATCGCCAGTGCCACGAGCAGGTAGGTATCCAGTCGGCGCAGCCTAACCAATCGCGCGTACTCGGTCACCGCGACGACGGCCAGTGCGGCCGCCAGCGCGGCGGTGGTTCCGTGGCCGATCCACACCGGAAGGCCGACCGCAGGCGCGATCAGCGCCCAGGTGCGCCACTTCTGGATCAGCTCACGCTTGCGGGAGACGAGGACGACGATGCCGGCCAGGGCCAGGATCGCCACCGTGACCCACAGCAGAAACACGGCCCGGGAGTAGAGGTGGATGTGCAGGGGACCCAGGTCGACGTTGAGCGGCATGCGCCGATCCCGGCGGACGAAGGACAGGTAGTTCTCGACGATCGCCATGTCAGGATGCCAGCGCGTAGCGGTCGGCGGCGTCGGCAACGGCGCCGTCGCGCAAGGCCAGCACGTGTGCCCTTAGTTGCGGGGCCGACGTGGTGTGCGGGTCCAGCGGCGCGCCCACCTGGACGTGCATCGGGGCGGGGGAGTAGCGGCCGTCCTTGGGCAGCACGTCGGCGGTCCCCGTGATCGCGACGGGCACGATCGGCACACCGCAGTCGCGTGCCAGTCGTAGTGCACCGGAACGGAACTCGCCGATGGTGCCGTCGGTCGAACGGGTGCCCTCGGGGTAGATGACGACGGTACGGCCGGCCATGAGCGCGGGGCGGGCCGCAGCGAGCAACGCGGCATAGGTGCCGTCGCCGGAGCGCCGGACCGGCAGGATCCCCGCGAGTGACGTCGCGACGTAGCGCCGCACGGGCACGTCGAACCAGTAGTCGGCCGCGGCGCCGAATACCGGGCGGGCCGTCGGCGGAAGCGCCGCCAGCAGCACCGCGGTGTCGGCATGCGAGCTGTGGTTCGCTACGACCACGCAACCACCCGCGACGCTCCAGCGCCCGCTCACGGTCAGCCCACCCGAGGCGGCACACACGATCCGCCAGAGCCAGTGCCGGAGCACGCTCTGCATCCGGTTGGTGGTCATGCCGCCACTCCGGTAAGGGGTTGCGTGACGAGGTTCAGCGGTTGGGTGATCGTGTTGATCGGCTGCGTGACCGCATCGAAATGCTCCACCAAGACGACACGCTGGGACAGCTGGTCGCTCAGGCGGGATTCGTTGCCCCGCTGGGCATTTAGCTCGCGGCGCGTCGCCCGAAGCCGCAACACCGTGGTGATCAGCGAACCGTTCACCAGCTGCGCCAGCAGTACGGGCATGATGACCGGAAACGCCGTGGCCAGCACGACGAACAGGCACCGCTCCGTTTTGCCCAGCGGACCGCCGTTGCGGCGAGTTGCGCCCGCAGCCGCCGCGGCCAGCGACGCGAATGTCGGTAGCGTCGCGGCAAGCGCGGCGATGAGGACCTGAAACTCGAGCCAGGACAGCCAGTGCAGTCCGGGGCCGTGCTGACGCGCCGCCCACACCGCCAAACCCGCGAAGGCGAACAGATCCGCGGCGCGGTCGCCGAGCTCGTTGACGACGAATCCCCATGGCCGGCTCACGCCACGGGCGCGGGCCACGGCGCCGTCGAGGTTGGCTCCGGCCAGCCGCAGCACCATGAACAGCGCCGCGAGTGACCAGCATCCGAACGCGACCGCTACGCCCGCTGCCGCGGCGGCGGTGACGCCGGCAGCGGTGAACACGTCCGGGGAGACCCGTCGCGCCACGGCGGCGTCGACGATGGGTGTCAACCGCTTGGTGAACCAGGGCTTGAGCGCATAGAGGCCAGACATTCGAGATCCCCGGCGCATCGGGGACGGGGTGGCGACGTTCGTACTGATGGCTGACTCCTTTCGCGTTGTCGTTCTGCACATTCGCCGCCTCGGCGGCGGCGTGATTGCGACGAGTACATCGAGCCGCAGCGACTACCGATCCCAAAAAACCTCGACGGGACAACGGCGCCGGCTTATAGGAAGATGAAGCGATGCGAGGGGTTATCGTTTTTGCGAGTTTCGCCGCTGTCATCGCCGTTGCTGCACCGGCGCAGGCCGATCCCAGTCCGGATACGAACTTCTTGACCGAGCTGAAGAATGCCGGCATCAGCTATCAGACGCCGAGCGTCGCCATCGGGGTCGGCAAGAGCGAATGCAAACTAATGGATGAGGGCATGCCCGAGGCCGAGGTCATCAAGGACCTCGAGGAGAGCAATCCCGCATTCAAGGGAGACAGCCCCGTCCAGTTCACCACGATCGCGGTAAAGGCCTACTGCCCCCAACACGAAGGGGAACTGACTACCCAACCGGCGCCCGCCGCGTAGTCAAACTGCTATTGGGCTTGGCTGACCTCTCCAGCCGGCCGTGTTCGCAATTCGACCGGTAGGCGTTTGAACCCGTGCAAGGTGACCAGCTCAAGCGGTTCGGGCTGTTCGCGCAGGCTCAGGGTGGGGAACCGCTCGAATAAGGTGCGCAGGGCGATCACGCCCTCGACCCGTGCCAAGGCCGCGCCGAGGCAACCGTGAATTCCGGAGCCAAATGCCACGTGGTCTCGCGCATTGGGCCTGGTGATGTCGAACCGGCCGGGATCGCTGAAAACCCGTGGGTCGCGGTTGGCGCCGCCCATCAGCAGCACGAACATCGAGCCGGCGCGGATGTGCTCCCCGGCGATCTCCGCATCGCGGCGTGCGCTGCGCACCAGCATTTGCACCGGGCTTTCGAATCGCAGGATCTCTTCGACCGCCGCGGGCCACAGTCCCGGGTCGTCGCGCAACAGGGCCAGCTGGTGTGGATGCTGAAGCAGCAGCACAATTCCGTTGCCGATCAGGTTCACCGTCGTCTCGAACCCGGCTCCGACCAGAAGTGCGGCGTTGGCAGCGAATTCGCGATGGGTCAGCTCACCGCCGGCCGCCACGCGGCCGAACGGGTCGTCGCGCGAGTCACCGGCACGCGCCCGCTCGATGAAAGCGGCGGCGTAGCTGTCGACCTCGTGCAGACGCTCAACGGCGTGGCGAAACGTCTTCCAGCTGGTGCCGAAATCCAGAAGCGGGGCCAAACCGTAACCCCATTCGCGTACCTGCGGGCGCGCATCGACCGGCAACCCCAGGATTTCGGTGATCACGGCGACCGGCAGTTCCGTCGCGAAGTCGGCGACCAGATCGGGGCGCGGGTTGCGCTCCAATCCGTCCAGCAGTTCCGCCGTGATCTCCTCGACCCGCGCGCCGAGCCGGTCGATGGCCCGTGGTGTGAAGCTCTGCGCAAACAAGCGCCGATAGCGGGTGTGATCCGGGGGATTGGACATCACCATCGCCGGGCGCTCCACGGGATTCGGCAGGCCGGGATCCGTTCGGTCCAGCAATGCCGGAAATGGCTGCGGCAGAGGCGCATTCACGATGTTGGTGACCCCAAAGCGGTCATCGCGCAACACCATCCGGCAGATTTCGTGGTCGGCACTCACCCACACGAAGGGCCGGCGCACCAGACGTCCCTGCTGTCTGATGTCGTCGACCAGGCGATACATCTCGTCTCCGCGGGCCCGGCCCAGCAGGAACCGGGCCAAGGGTTGTCCGCGGCGGGCCTGCACCGCCAGGAATGCGCGCGGCGCACCGTACCTCGCCATCCAGCGAAACCAGATGCTCGTCCGGATAACGATCCTCCTTGGCGAGGCGGCGACGTCGTCGCCGGAACATATCACCGGCGCTCCGGTCACGCGCGGTACAGGTAATCCATAGGCGCGACACAGCCATTGCCCACGGTACGGCAGCACGATGTAACCAGACGTAGTTCGACCGCGGGATGACTAACACGTGACGGTAGGCGGGCCAGTGGTGAGGGGGACCATGGTTAACCAAGGCAACTCGGTTGCCCTCACGAGGCCGCGGTTGCGCGGATGGATCCATCTCTATTGCGCCGTAGCTGCCTTCATCGCCGGTACGGCGCTGGTGGTGGTGTCGTGGGCGCTGGAATCGAAGCGGGCCGGGCATTCGACGCTGACCTATACCTTGTCAATCGTGGCGATGTTCGCCGTCAGCGCCATATATCACCGCGTCTACTGGGAGTCGGCCACGACCCGAAAATGGATGCGGCGGCTCGACCACTCGATGATCTTCGTGTTCATCGCCGGCAGCTACACACCGTTTGCCAGACTGGACATGCCGCGCGGGACCGGATACGTGGTGCTGGCGATCGTGTGGGGTGGCGCGGCGGCCGGAACCGCGCTGACACTGTTCTGGCCGTCGGCGCCGCGGTGGCTCGGTGTGACGCTGTACCTACTGCTGGGCTGGGTTGCGATCTGGTACAGCCCGTTGATTCTGCACAACGCCGGAGTGGCCGCGACAGTCTTGCTGGCGGTCGGCGGCGCGCTGTACAGCGTCGGGGCGGTGTTCTACGGACTGCGCTGGCCCGACCCGTGGCCGAGGACATTCGGCTACCACGAGGTCTTCCACGCGTGCACCGCGGTCGCGGCGATCTGCCAATACATCGCGATGTGGTTCGCCGTTTCTAACTGGCTTCAGTAGCGCATGCGAAATAGCGCTTCAGATATGTTCTAGCTCAACCTCTTTGGTCGGGTTGATCGTCGGATTCGCATGCCTCGCGCTGCTCCGGCTGCTGTCGCCGGCTCGGCGCGGTCGTTACGGCCCGCTGCCGACCAGGTTATTGTGCTGCGGACAGTAGGCGTGGACCGAGGTGGTCACGTACGCCTCGGCATGGCCGGCAAGCGCGGGGTTGCTCGACCGGAAGTCCGCGATGATCTGCTGCACTGTCATGCCCAGACGGATGTTCTCGCACACCATCTTGCCGTTGTAGATGGCGGCGTCCGGATTGGCGAAGGAAATTCCCTGGTCGTTGAGGTCCTGAACGTACTTATTGTCCTGGCCGGGTGTGGACACAATCGACGACGGGGCGGCCGTCGACGCGGTTCCCGGTGCCGGGGCCGCTGCGGATGTCGGGGTCGCGGCCGGCGGAGGCGCTGCGGCCTTGGGATGCGCGGTCAGCAGCGAGCGCCCCAGGACGATCGCACCGGCGACCACCAGTCCGGCCGCCAGCACGGCGGCGGCGATTCGCCAGGTAGCCCGCCATGATTGACGCGGATTCGCCGCGTCGCCCGGCGCCACGGCGTCGTCATCGTCGCGCGACCACGCCAGGCCGGCCGAGTTCGCCGAAGTGGCCGTTTCGGGTTCAGCGGCAGTAGGCGCGGCAACCGTTTCGCCACCGTTGAGCTCGGCAGTCTTGTCGGTAGCTGGTCCCGGCTCGGGCATGACGGCCATGGTACGGGCAGCGAACGTCGACCCGGGGTGTTAGTCCGGCGCCCGGGTGCCCAGCAGTTCGCGGACCTGCGGGCGGGTGCCCTCGGACCGCAGCAGGTAACTGGCCGGTCGCGGCCGCACCTTCAACGGCCACCAGAACCAGCGTCGCAGCAGCGCGGCAACCGATGGCGTCATGAAGGCGCGCACGATCAAGGTGTCGAACAGCAGGCCCAGACCGATCGTGGTCCCGATCTGGCCGATCACGGTCAGGTCGCTGACCACCATCGAGGCCATGGTGACGGCGAATACCAGGCCCGCAGCCGTAACGACCTTTCCGGTGCCGCCCATTGCCCGGATGATGCCGGTGTTGATACCGGCGCCGAGTTCTTCTTTCATTCGTGAGACGAGCAGCAGGTTGTAATCGGACCCCACCGCCAACAGGATGATCACCGACATCGGCAACACGAGCCATTCCAACCCGAGCCCGATGATGTGCTGCCATAGCAGCACGGACAATCCGATGGACGCGCCCAGCGAGGTCACCACGGTACCCACGATCACCATCGCGGCCACAAAACTTCGCGTGATCATCAGCATGATCGCGAAAATGAGGCAGAGCGAAGCAATTCCGGCGATCATCAGGTCGTAGCGGGAGCCGTCATGCAGGTCTTTGTAGGTCGCGGAGACGCCGCCGACGTAAATACTGGTGTTTTCCAGCGGAGTCGACTTCAGTGCTTCCTCGGCCGCGGTTTTAATCGCTTGGACACGCGCGATGCCTTCGGGAGTTGCGGGGTCGCCCCGGTCCGAAATGGTCATGCGTGCCGCTTTCCCATCCGGTGACATGAACAGACCCATCACCTTCTGGAAGGTGGGGTTCTTAAAGACCTCCGGCGGCAGGTAGAACGAATCGTCGTTCTTCGCCGCGTCGAACGCCTCACCCATCTCCGTGGAGATACTGCCCTGCGAGTCCGCCTGGCCGATGATGCCGCTCATGGTGGAATGCATGGTCAGCATCATGGTGCGCATGCTCTTCATGGTTTCGATCTGAATCGGAAGCTCGGCAGCCAGTTTCGGCATCAGCACATCGATCTTGTCGATGTTCACCACCAGTTCGCCCAGCTTGTCGTTGATCGCGTCGATCCCGTCGAATGAATCGAAAAGCGACCTGATCGCAAAGCACACGGGAATGTCGTAGCAGTGTTTTTCCCAGTAGAAGTAGCTGCGGATCGGCCTCAGGAAATCCTCGAAATTCGAAATCTGGTCTCGCAATTCGCCGGTGATGGCCTGAACTTCGTGCGTCCTGCCGGCCAGATCATGGGTGACGGCGTTGAGCTGCAGAATCAGGTGATACAGCGTGGTGGTGATCCCGATCGTCTTGTTCAGCTCATCGGCCTGCACGAGCATGTCGTTCATGCGGGCTTTTTGATACTCCATGTTGACCAGCTGGCTCGCGTTCATCACGCCGAACCTGAACGGAATCGTCGTATGCGCCATCGCGGTCCCCGAGGGCCGGGTAACAGATTGCACCCGGGAAACGCCCGGAACCGCGAGCACACCCTTGGCCAATCGTTCCAGCACCAGAAAATCTGACGGATTGCGCATATCGTGATCGGCTTCGACCAATACGAACTCGGGCAACATCCGGCCGAGCGGGAAGTGCCGATTCGCGGCCGCGTATCCCTGGTTGGTCGGAAGGTCCTCAGGCAGATACACCCGGTCGTGGTAATTGGTCGTGTATCCGGGCAGCGCGAGCAAGCCGACCAGAGTAACCGCGCACGCCGCCGCGAAAATGGGTCCGGGCCAGCGGACGACCGCCGTGCCGATCCGTCGCCAGCGCCGATCCGAGATCGTTCGCTTGGGCTCCAACAGGCCGAAGCGGCCACCGATCGCAAGAACCGCCGGAACCAGCGTGAGCGCGATCGCCACGGCGACGAGCATGCCTATCGCGCAGGGGATACCGATCGTTTGGAAGTAGGGCATCCGGGTGAAGCTGAGGCAGAAAACCGATCCGGCGATCGTCAAACCGGAAGCCAAGACAACCTTCGCGGTGCTGCGGTAGGTCGTGTAGAAGGCCGCTTCCACATCTTCACCGGCCTGGCGAGCCTCCTGGTACCGGCCGACGAAAAATATGCCGTAGTCGGTTCCGGCCGCCAGCGCGAGCGTGACCAGCAGATTAACGGCGAAAGTAGAGAGGCTGATGGCGCCAATATTGCCGAAGAATGCGACGATCTGCCGCGCCACCTGGAGCTCTATTCCGACCATCAGCAACAGCAGAATGACGGTGATGAGCGACCGATAGACCATCAGCAGCATCAGGAAGATCACCGCCAGGCTCACCAGGGTGACCTTGAGGATTGTCTTCTGGCCGCTGTGATTCAGGTCCGAAATGAGCGGCGCCGGACCGGTGACGTAGACCTTGACATCTGGCGGCGGAGGAACCCGATTGACGAGGTCGCGGACGGCGTCCGCTGATTCGTTCGCCAGGCTGGTGCCCTGGTTGCCGGCCAGCTTCAGCTGTACGTACGCGGCTTTACCGTCGTCACTCTGGGCACCGCTGGCCGTGACCGGATTTCCCCACAGGTCCTGAATATGCTGAATATGCTCCGGATCGCTTTCCAATTGCTTGAGCAATTGGTTGTAGTAATGGTGAGCATCGTCGCGCAGCGGCTGCTGGCTCTCCAGCACGATCATCGCCAAAGCGTCCGAATTGGATTCTTTGAAGTCCTGGCCCAGGCGCTGCATGGCCTGAATTGACGGCGCATCCTTGGGGCTCAGCGACACCGAACGCTGTTGCTCCACCTTATCGAGCGAGGGGACCGCCATCGTCACGATGACGGTGAGGGCCAGCCACGCCAGGATGATGGGCACCGACAACGCATGGATCGACCGTGCGACGAAGGGCGTGCGGCGTTCACCGGCCACGCGTGGATCGCTCATGCGGCCCTCGGGCAGCAGAAGTTGTCGGCGTTCACATCAGGCGTGGTCCCCCATGACCACCCCGTCCACCCCGGTGCGCCAGCAGCTGCTGTCACTATTGCTCGTCTCCTCTGGTGATGCGATCAACCCGCCGCGAGACGGGTGACTTCCAGGTAAGGCTTCCAAAGTCTCTCATTGATGCATCGGCCGCGACAGGAAACCTATTACAGCCGACCGTAGCGGCCCGCCGACCCGGGCGCTCGCCAGGGCAATGAGCTGCGATAACGGGTCCAAGTTCGCCCATCAGATGGCGGCGCCTCTGATGGGCAAGTAAGTTCGCGTGGGGGTTAATCGGGCAGTTTCAGCGCGAAATTTCGCGCGAGGACGGGTGTCAATGCATTGGGCGATCACCGGCGCGACCGGGTTTCTCGGGATTCACATCCTGGGCGAACTCCTCCGCGGGGACGAAACCTTCACCCTGCTGACCCGGCCGCAGTCGGACCCCGTCAACCGCATCGCCAAGGCGCTCCCGCTGGCGGTCACCGATGGGCAGGTGTGGACCGAGGAGGAGCTGCGCGAACGGCTCACCGTCGTGCCGGTCGATCTCGTCGCACCCAAGTTGGGGCTGCCTGACGAGCGATTCCAGGAACTTGCCGACAGCGCGGATGCGATATTGCATTGTGCCGGCAGCATCGAGCTGGACGCCGACCTTGCCGAGCTTCGCCTGACCAACGTCGGTGGAACTACCCGGATCCTCGAACTCGCCGAGGCCGGATCTCGGGAGCCGGATCTGTTCCACGTGTCGACCGCCTTCGTGGCCGGGAAGCGTCGGTCGGGTCTGATCTACGAGACGGAGCTAAGTGACGTCCAGGGCTTCGAGAACAACTACGAGCAGTCCAAATTCGAGTCCGAGTCGCTGGTGCGGGACTGGGCGCAGCGCACCGGGCGCCGGGTGGTGGTGCTGCGACCGAGCGCCCTGATCGTCGATCGCCCACCACATCCGGACTTCCCGCTGCACCCGCTTTCCTTTCTGTCGACGTCCGCGGACAGCGGTATGCGTCTGTTCTCGGTCTCCGGGCGGCCGATGCGCACCAAGATGTCGATCAGGCTCCGAGGCGACCTCAACGGTCATCTGAACTACATGCCTGCCGACGAGGCCGCCGACGAGATGGTCCGCCTGCTGCGGCTGGCCCCCGAAGGCCTGAATACCTACCACGTCGTCCACCACCAGGACGTCGCGGTGCAGACGCTGGTGGATCTGTTCAATGCGCTCTCACCGATCCCGCTGACGTTGGTCGAGGGCCCGATCGAGGACCCCAATCTGCTGGAGCGGCGGCTGCGGTGGGCCAGCGGATTCTTTCCTTACCTCGCGCACAGCCGGACTTACGACACGACCGGTACGCGAGCGGTCATTGGCGAGCCACATCGCCGCACCATCGTCGACTTCGACTATCTCCTGGGCAGCGTGGGACGGTACAAGCGCTACCTCACCTTCAGGCCCGAGAAGCATGAACCCCGGGAGTCGGCGTCAACGATCGCACCCCTGGTCTCGGTCGAGGGACCATTCGACGTCAGTGCCCACAGTGCTGACGCGCCACGCCCGATACGAGGGCTGACATTCATCGTCACGGTAGGACGAAGCGGATCGACCGCGCTGTCGCGCATCCTCACCGCTCACCCAGATGTGCTCAGCCTCAACGAGTTCTACCTCTCGGTGCGGGCGTCCTCTGCGGCCGGCCAGATGCTGTCGGGCGAGCAGTTCTGGCGGATGCTGGCCGAACCTCACCCGATTTTCGACTCCATGGTCCGGGGTGGTTCGGCCATGCCGGAATTCATCTACCCGCGGCTGCGCGGAACCCGATTCGATGCGAGCACCACCGGGATCCCCGCGATTTCGATGATGACGCTGCCGCATCTGTCGTCGGACCCCGACGCAGTGTTCGATGCCCTTGCCGCAGAGGTTCCGACGTGGCCGGAGCAGACGTCGCGACTGCATTATGAGCGGCTGTTCGCTTGGCTTGCAAGGCATTTCGGTGGGACCGTGGTGGTGGAGCGCTCGGCCATGTCGTTGAGCAGTGTCCCGTGGCTGCGCGAGACGTTCCCGGACGCGAAGTTCGTGCACCTGTACCGCAACGGTCCGGATACGGCCGTCTCGATGAGTGAGCACACCGGATTTCGCTTGATGGCGCTGATTCAAGACGCGCTGGAGCTGCTCGATCTCGACCCGGAGCGACGGCACCCTGGGCTGCGGTTGGATCCCACGGCGATACCGATCGAGCTCGCGTCGCTGATCGGCGACACCTGCGAGGTGGACACCCTGATGGGGCAGAACCTGCCGATCACCCGCTTCGGCCGGATGTGGAGCGAGCTGATCGCCACCGGCGAATCCGAGCTCGCCGACCTGCCCGCAGACCGCTACCTTCCGTTGTCGTATGCGGACCTGGTCGCTGACACCCGCTCGTCGCTGGCGCGGCTGGCGAGTTTCCTCAGCGTCGAGGCGGACCCGAAGTGGCTGGAATTCGGGACCAGCGTGATCGACCCGAAGTTCACCGGCGCCTCCGCTCGATTGTCCGCCGACGACCTGCGGGCAGTCATCGAAAGCTGTGCTCCCGGCGCGGCCTGCCTTGCCAAGCACGCCGTGGGCGCCGGAGCGGATGGGGTTACCGCGGCCCGGTGAGGCAGGGATAGGCTGCGGCCATGCCGATCGACCGTGCCGCGCTCGTCGCGGGCAGTATCCGACTCGCCTCAGGTGTCCATTTTCTCGTCGATCCCCTCGGTGCCAACAAGCTCTGGGGCGACCCAGGGGAGCCGACCCCGACGGCGCGGCTGCTGCTGCGATCGATGGGCTACCGCGATGCGTTGATCGGCGGGCTGCTTTTGTCGGCGGCGTTGCGCGGCAAGAACACTCGCGGCTGGTTCCTGGCATCCGGTGGGGCCGACGCGGCAGATCTGCTGGGCGGACTCAGTGTCCACAACGAGCTCAAACGATCACAGCAGGTGATCGGCCTCGGCGGCGCCGCCATCGGAATAGGCGTCGGGTTGTGGGGCGCGGCGCGGCCCGGACCTAAACCGGTGCAGGCCCCCGCGGACTGAGCCCCGGCACCGGGCCAGCGGCTCGGACCCGCAACCAATTGCGCTGTTCGCGCTCGGTCATGTGGTTCGAAGTGATCGCACCGAAGCGGGCGGCATCGCGGGCGAACCGCTCGGCGGCGTCGGGCAAGGCGTCCGGCCCCTCGAGACGGAAACAACTCGGTGCCAGCGGACCGAACAGCAGCGCGCGACGCAGCCGTGGCCAGTTATTCAGGTCGGGCTCGACCCCGGCGGCTCGGGCGAAGGTGAGTGCCGCGAGGTCCATCCGGGTTTTCTGCGGCGTTCCGCGATTGGCGCGGTACGCATCGATCGCCGACCGTTGGGCGCCCGCACTGATTGGCGGGATCGTGCCTCCCCAGGTGTACGCGATCCACCGAGCCTGAAGTTCCAGCGGCACAAAGTATCCGCCCGACTGGTCCCACAGGCCCATGAACGCCAGGCCGGGAAGGTCGGGATGAAAGGTGTAGCGGTCAACATTCATGTGCACCGCATCGAGGTCGAGGATCGCCCGGATGTCCTCACTGAGGAACGGCAGGCGCAGTTGGTAGCCGGTGCCGAACACGATTGCGTCGAAATCCTCGGCGCGCTCGTCGGCGAAGGTCACGGTCGGGCCCGCGACGGATTTCATCCACGGGCGCACGGAGATTCGGCCCTCGGCCACCAGAGGAAGGTAGTGCTGACTCAGCGTCACACCGGCCACGGACAACGAGGGATCAGGCGCGGGTGCTCCGTACTGATCCGGGCTGCCCGCGGCGCCGACGACGATCTCCTTGAGGAATTCGTCGACGTCGGCCGTGGTCAGGGCCTCGGTCGCCAAGGCGCCGTAGCGGGTGTAGAGCCGGTTGTCGGACGGGACGCCGGCGGCGAACTTCGGCACGATGTAGCGTTGCCGCCGCTGAGTTACGACGACGCGCGCCGCGCCGAGTTCGGCGACTTCGGAGGCGATTTCCAGGGCGCTGATCGCGCAGCCCGCGACGAGAACTCGCTTGCCGTGATACGCCAACCCGCCGCGGTAGTGATACGTGGAGATGGCTCCCGCCGAGCCGGAGAAGGTCTCGAGTCCTGGCACGGCGGGGACGGCGGCGGCATGAAACCGCCCGCTGGCCACCACAATTCGGTCAAAGTGTTCATTGGCGCCAGCATGGGTCACGACCCAGTCGACTCCATTCCTGCTGACCAGTCCGACCCGGGTGCCCAGGCGGATACGCGGGGTGAGCCCGAACGTGTCGGCGTAGCGGTGCAAGTAGTCGAGAACTTCCCGATTGGACAGGTAGACGTGGTCCGTCGTGTGTTCGAGGTCGCTGAAGGCCGTGAGGGTGCGGCTGCTGTTGGTGTGCATGCTCGGCCAGACGCCACTATGGCCGTCCAGGCCGGTCCATTGCCCGCCCAACATCGGAGCTTGCTCGAAGATCGTCGGTTCAAATCCCTGCTGTAACAGCCAACGGGCGGCGACCAGTCCGCTCGGCCCGGCGCCGATCACCGCAACGTCGTTCGTCATCGGAGAAACTGTCGCACGACTTCGGCCCACCCGGGACCTGATCCGATCACATGCGAGACGCTTCGTCTTTGGACGGGCCGCGGGACGAGATCGTCGAGCTAGCGTAAAGCTAAGTACCGCAGAAGGTTCGGTAGCTGCCGAAATCCTCGGGGGCCGGGCTCGTGTAGCGCTCGAGGCCCGGCCGTTCGTCGTATGGGGCGGCCACGACGTTCAGCAGCTGGCGAACCGGGTCGAGGTTGCCCTCCGTCGCGGCGGCCAGGGCTTCCTCGACCAGATGATTACGCGGAATGTAGATCGGGTTGGCGCGATCCATTGATTCGGCGTCGGGGCCCAACCGGCGCCAGCGCGCCATCCATTCATCGAAGCCGGCGAGGTCGATGAAGAGGCCGCGCGCGGGTTCGGCATCCCCTCGGGCTGCCCGGCCCAGTTGGCGGAAAAACGAGGTGTAGTCGACTCGGCTTTCCCTGAGCAGGCGCAGCAACTCGTCGACCAATGACGCCAGCGTCGCTGCCTCCGTGTCCGCGGGCAGGCCGAGTTTGGCACGCATGCCCGACGACCACGTGGCGTCGTATTCGGTCTGAAATACCCCGAATGCCTTCTCGGCGAACGCAATTCCCTCGTCGAGGTTGTCGGCGAGCAAGGGCAACAGAGCCTCGGCGAACCGGGCCAGATTCCACCCGACAATGGCGGGCTGGTTGCCGTACGCGTAGCGGCCCCAGTGGTCGATCGAACTGAAGACCGTGTCGGGGTCGTAGGCCTCCATGAACGCGCACGGACCGTAGTCGATCGTCTCGCCGGAGATGGTGGTGTTGTCGGTGTTCATCACCCCATGGACGAATCCGATCAGCATCCACCGCGCGACCAGGCAGGCCTGGACACCGACCACCGCTTCGAACAGCTCGCGGTAAGGATGTTCGGCGTCGGCCGCCGCGGGATAGTGGCGTGCGATCGCATGGTCGGCGAGGCGTCGCAGCAAGTCGGCGTCGCGGGTCAGGGCCGCGTATTGGAAGCTGCCGACGCGGAGGTGACTACTGGCGACCCGAACGAGCACGGCGCCCGGCAGCAGTGTCTCGCGCTGTACCGGTCGCCCGGTGGCGACCACGGCAAGGGAGCGCGTCGTCGGCACACCCAGCGCATGCATCGCTTCGCTGATCACGTACTCGCGCAGCATGGGGCCCACCGCCGCGAGGCCGTCGCCGCCGCGCGCGAACGGCGTCGGGCCGGAGCCTTTGAGGTGGACGTCGCGAATCCGTCCCAGCTCGTCGGACAGCTCTCCCAGCAGCAACGCGCGTCCGTCGCCCAGCCGCGGCTGCAGGCCACCGAATTGGTGCCCGGCGTAGGCCTGCGCCACCGGGACCGCGCCGGGCGGTACCAGGTTGCCAACGAGAAATCGCAGGCCGTCGGGGCCGGCCAGCCAAGACGCATCGAGGCCTAGCCCGGTCGCCAGCGACTCGTTGAGAACGAGCAGCCGCGGGTCCGGGGAGGTCTCGGACTGCCAGCGCACACCCATCTCGGGCAGTTCGCGGGCGAAGCGGTCTTGCAGGGGGACGCGGATCTCCGATGCAACACTCACGTCGTCCAGCCTACGAGCATTGGGTTAGCCGATGACTTGGCGCAGCGCATCGCGAGCACGGTCGAGCATCGATGCGAACGGCCCGAGCGCGAAATTCAACTTCGCCGATTCCACACCGGGATGGGGGTGCGTCGGGGCGATCGCCTGGGCCGCCTTAACCGCTGTGGTCATGCGCTTGAGATCGTCTGCGTCCAGAACCTTTTCCAGAAACGGGAATTCGTTGTTCTCCTCGTTTGCCGCATGATCGAGAACGGCCTCTCGCAACTTGGTGAGTTCGTCGATGAACTTTTGCGAGGTGATGTCCAGCTTTTCGATTTGCGATAGCAGCTCTTTGGCTTGGTGCTCCTCTTCGAGTCGAGCATCGACGACTGCGTCGCCGGCATCGGCCTCGCGCCGGACCCGAGGATGTACCACCATTTCCTCGGCGGTCTCATGGACGGCCAGCAATTGACGCAAAGCGGCGAACGGCTTCTCCCGGGCTTGGGGGTCCGATGCGAACAGCACCTCGTCGAACATGTCCTCGATCAGGTTGTGCTGCGCTTTGAGAAATGCGATCACTTCATCGGGGGATTCGATGATCATCTCGGTCACGGGTACCTCCGGAATCAGGGCGGTATAAAACTGTCGGCGCCGGGCTGGGCGCCGTCGGTTAACGCGTACCCGGGTGAGGCCTAAATAAACGCCCGTGTGCTGATCAGCACCCCTTTTCGCGCTACCGGGCCGAACTGACCGATAACTCCGCGCTCGACGAGCTGCGCGAGCTGACCAGGAGCCCGGCCGTGACGCTGGTTACCGCGGGGCGCGAGCTGAATGGTCGCCACGCGCAGGCCTAGGCGAAGTTGCTCAACGGCCGCTGAATCCCGGCGTGAGACCATCGTGCGATGCAGCTCGGATTGCACGCGCTGGGAATCGGGGCCGGCGCTGACCGCGCGGTGATCGATGCGGTGGCGTCCAGCGCGGACGAATGCGGTTTCGCCACGCTCTGGGCGGGCGAGCACGTCGTCATGGTGGACCGATCCGCCTCGACCTACCCCTACTCGGACGACGGTGTCATTGCCGTTCCGGCACAAGCGGATTGGCTCGACCCGATGATCGCGCTGGCGTTCGCCGCGGCGGCATCGTCGCGGATCAACATCGCGACGGGCGTCTTACTGCTGCCCGAGCACAATCCGGTGGTAGTGGCCAAGCAGGCCGCGAGCCTGGATCGGTTGAGCGGCGGGCGGTTGACCCTCGGAGTGGGGATCGGGTGGTCCAAAGAAGAATTCGCCGCTCTTGGAGTGCCTTTCGAGCATCGCGCGGCGCGCACGGCGGAATACGTTGCCGCGATGCGCACCGTGTGGCGCGACGACGTGGCCTCGTTCGGCGGGAAGTTCGTCGGTTTCGACTCGATCCGGGTCAATCCCAAACCGGTTCGTGGTTGTCGCATCCCAATCATGTTGGGAGGCAACAGCGATCCGGCACTACAGCGGATCGCAAGCTGGGGCGACGGCTGGTACGGGTTCAACCTCGACGACGTGGCGGCGGTGCGCGAGTGCATCGGCAAGCTGAGTCGACTGTGCGGCCAGGCCGGTCGCGACCGTGCCGAACTGCGGCTGGCGGTGGCGCTGCGCAGTCCGCGCGAGAGTGACGTCGAAGCGTTAGCCGAATTGGGCGTCGACGAACTGGTCGTGGTGGCTACCCCGCCCGAGCGCGCGGACGCGGCGGCCGCCTGGGTTGCCGCGCTCGCCGACCGATGGCTCAGAAGTTGCAGTTAGCCTGCGGCGACGGGGGTAGGCTGCGCGGAAGACATGTCAGACTTTGAAGTGCTTCTGCCCCGGCAATTGACCGATATCAGCGCCGAGGTTCGCAATGTCGCACCGCCGCCGATGCCGCAATTGCCCGAGCCGTACGGTTTGCGTCTCGTCGATCCGGATGCGGATGCCGAGATGATCTCCGAGTGGATGAACCGACCGCATCTGGCCGAATCGTGGGAGTATCCCTGGCCGGCGGAGCGCTGGCGCCGCTATCTGCGTGCGCAACTCGAGAGCGGCTTCTCTCGCCCGCTGCTGGCCAGCCTGGAGGGGGTAGACCGCGGGTACCTGGAACTGTATAGGGCAGCAAAGGATTCCATCGCGGCCAGATATGACTACGATCCCCACGATTTGGGCCTGCACGTCGCGGTGGCCGATTTGGACTACATCAGTCAGGGACACGTCAGCTACTTGCTGCCGCACTTGGTGGTCAGCATCTTCAGCCTTGAACCGCAATGCCGCCGAATCATGTTCGATCCCGACCACCGCAACGTCTTGGCGCGCAAGTTCTGTGAGCGGGGTGGCTGCGCTTTTCTCGGCGAGCACGACATGTCCAACCGGCGGATGGCGCTGTACGTTTTGCCCCGCACGCCCGACGACGTGCCCCGGGCCCGCGAGAGCTGAGCTGTCTCTGCGAAAGTGAGTAGCCATGTGGGCTCGGCTTGTGGTGGCGCCGTGGTGGGTGCTGTGGTTGGTAAATGCGGCAACGTTCGCGATCACGCTGTCGGTGATTGTTGGGCTGGGGCTGCCCGGCTTTGGGGCCTCCGGCTGGGCCTGGCCGCTGCTGTGGGTGCTGGTGTTCAGCCTGATCGTGACCGCGCTGCTGACGGGCGCCCGGCGTCCGATTCAGCAAAGCTACGCGCGGACCGTGGCCGGCCTGGACTTGGCGCAGCGATCGCAAGCTGTCAAGGCGCTGCGCTGTGGTGAGGTTCCGTCGGACCCGGCCGTGTTGGCGGCCGCCATCCGCATCGGTGACCTTTCGATGGCGTACCAGCGCCGAGTGCCGGTATGGCAGCGCAGGATGTCATGGGTCGTCCCCGTCCTGTGGGCGGTTGCCGCGGTGCTGGAATTCATCGGCAACGACTTGCGGGCCGGGCTGACCTGGAGCGGGTTGGCGTTACTGGTGGCGACTCGAATGGCCTGGGCGATGCACAAAGTGCGCGAGTTGCCCGGACGTCTGCAGCTACTGCGCTCGGCGGCCGATTCCAGCCCGCAAGCGCTCTCGGTGCTGGCCGAGGCGCACGACTGCGCAGCGCCGCCGCCGAATCGGCGGTTTCGGCTAGCCCTTGTCGTCGTTGTCGTGATCGCGGTGGCCGGAGCAGTTTTCGCGGCGTATCGGCAGGGACAGCCCAGCCGGGACTGCCGCACCGCCGACGCGGTGGTGGGGTTCATCCACGAGCACCCCGACATGCTCGATGCCTCATTGATCACGCCCGGCGGCCCCGGCCTGGATAAATACCAGGACTGGTCGGATCGGCTCGTCGCGTACTCGCAGCAGGTGTCAGCGCCGGATCTCGCACCGCACCTGCACCGCATCGCCAAGATTTCCACCGATGCGGTGGGGGTGGTGACCGACGCGCGACGTGACTCGTTCGCGACCCAGTCCACCGACGAAATGCTTGCTCGTCGAGATGCTTACCACGGCCTCGTCAGCCAGCTGATCGATGAGGACAAGGCCCTCATTCCGCCGTGTCATCCGCGCCGTTAGCGGCTGTCCCGCAACCGTTTTGGCGTCAGTAGTCGTGCTGGGCCAACGAGATGTCGCCCAGGCGCTGCGTCTCGTCGAGTGACAGCACCGCCGGAACCATTTCGCTGGTGACCAACCCGTGGCGGCCGGTCAGCTCGTCGACGATGTCGAAGCTGCGCGCGATCGATTCCGGCGTGTCGACGACGATGGTCGTGACCGGAACCCGTCGCGCAACCTGAAATAGTCTGTCCCCGTGCGGTTTATGGTCTCCGTGAAACCCCCACATGCCACGCAGCACGGTGGCACCGCGCGCCGTTCCCGAACTCATCAGGCGATGCACGAGGGCACGATGGATCGGCAGCGCGTCGTGCCGGGTGGCTTCGGCGGTGTACACCATCAACTTTTGCCACAGGGTGCGTCCCTGGTCGTCGGTCATCGGCAGCTGCTGGGGGCGGACGAACATCTCACCGTCGCGTTTGCACAAGCGCACCCGTTCGACCGTCAGCAGGGGTTCAGCCAGCACGTCGGCCAATTCCGTTGCGGCAGCACAAACCTGCTCGGTCGACCCGATGCCGATGATCATCATCGGGACATTGGCGTTGCGGCCGACGAATCGCGCCCGCCGGCGTTGTCCGTCGACGGTGCCATCGACCCCGAGAAGCGCTATGGCACCGGCAAATCCGTGCCGATACATCCGTTCGCAGACCGCGTAATATGCCGCCTTCCCGGCGACGCGCTCTTGCCGGCCGACATACACCGTCAGTTTTGCGGCATCGCCGTTGTGCGCGTCGAAGTCGCCGAGCGCGTCGGTACCCCGTTGCCGGGTGACCAGTCGCGCCCGCTCCAGCGTCAGCAGCCCACGTCCCGTCAGCGCGGCGACTTCGTCGACCAGGGAGCGGATCTTCGGCTCCACGTCGACCGCGGCGACCGCGACAGCGGGATCTTCGGACAAACTCAACGACACGTCGCTGCGCAGCTCATGGCTCGGCCCGAAACTGGCGATGCCGCGCAGCATCACGCTGGTCGCAACATCGTTGGCGCCGAACAAGTCGAACATCGCGTCGGCCAGGAAGCGTCTGGCGTCGCCAACGGCGCGCTGGCGTTCGCCGAAGTATGCGGTCAACTTGAGGCAGGGCTGGTTCATAGCTGCTCCGCCAACCATTGTCCGAGTAACGCCGCCGCGATGCCGAGTACGACGCTGACCACGATGTTGGCAATCGCCGCCCACGTCCGGCGCTCTTCGCCGAGCCGCTGAGTCTCCAGCATCCAGGTGGAAAAGGTGGTGTAGGCGCCGACGAACGCGGTGCCCGTCAGCAACGCCGCATCCTTGCTCAACGCCAGGCCGCCGAGGAATCCGAGCAGCGCGGCGCCGCTGATGTTCACCGCCAGCGTGCCGACCGGAAAAGGCCGGCCCACCCGGCGGGTGACCGTGCGGTCCACCAGGAAACGAGACACCGAACCGATGCCGCCGATCAAAGCGACCCCGGCCCAGACCAAGAACGTCGTCATGAGCGCACCCGCACCCGGCGCACCAACGCGGTCGCCAGGTGTGCGGCCAGCAACCCGAGCACGATGCTGGATACGGTGTAGGCCAGTGCCAGCAGCCAGTGGCCGTGTTGGAGCATCTTCAGCGTCTCGACCTGCATGGTCGAAAAAGTCGTTAAACCGCCGCACAATCCGGTGCCGAGCAGCGGTCGTCGATAACTCGACAGCGGCAACCGTTCCAGCAGGCGCGTGGTGAAGTAGCCGACCAGGAAGGCGCCCACGATGTTGACGACGAACGTCGGCCATGGCCACGTCGCCGGGTCCGGTTGGGCGAGCGTGCTCAGGGCCGCGCGGGCGACCGAGCCCACCGCTCCGCCGGCAAAAACCGCGCCCAACTCGCGATAGTCAGGTCGTGCCACCGGTTGGTTCCCTTTCGTTTGCCAATGCGCTACGCAGCGTAGAGCGACGTGCGCGTCCGACACGGGCACAATCTGTAGACATGGCCAACCCGCGAGCCGGTCAACCGGCCCAGCCCGAAGACCTCGTCGATCTATCCCATTTAGTCACCGCGTACTACACCATCCAACCCGACCCCGACGACGTCGCGCAGCAGGTGGCCTTCGGCACATCCGGTCATCGCGGCTCGGCTTTGGGGGGCGCGTTCAACGAAGCCCACATCTTGGCGATCACCCAGGCGATCGTCGAATACCGGGCCGCGCACGGCACCACCGGCCCGTTGTTCATCGGCCGCGACACCCACGGCCTCTCCGAGCCGGCGTGGGTGTCGGCGCTCGAGGTGCTGGCCGCCAACGACGTGGTCGCCATGATCGACTCGGCCGACCGCTACACGCCGACTCCGGCGGTCAGCCACGCGATTCTGCGCTACAACCGCGGCCGCACCGATGCGCTGGCCGACGGAATCGTTGTGACGCCGTCGCACAACCCGCCCTACGATGGCGGTTTCAAGTACAACCCGCCCAACGGCGGCCCGGCGGACACCGATGCGACGAACGCAATTGCCAAGCGTGCCAACGAAATTCTGCGTGAGGGCGGCTCGGGGGTGAATCGGGTGCCGCTGGCGCGCGCGCTGCAGACCGCCCAGCGCCACGACTATATGGACGCCTATGTCGCCGACTTGCCGAACGTGGTCGATCTCGACGCGATCCGCAAGGCCGGGGTGCGGATCGGCGCCGACCCGCTGGGCGGGGCAAGCGTGGACTACTGGGCCGCCATCGCCGAACGGCACAACCTCGACCTGACCGTGGTCAATCCGCTCGTCGACGCGACGTGGCGGTTCATGACGCTCGACCACGACGGCAAGATCCGGATGGACTGCAGCTCGCCGAATGCGATGGCCTCACTGATCGCCAACCGGGACCGCTACCAGATCGCCACCGGCAATGACGCCGACTCGGACCGCCACGGCATCGTCACGCCCGACGCCGGGCTGATGAACCCGAATCACTATCTGGCCGCGGCCATCGAGTACCTCTACACCCATCGGCCGTCCTGGCCGGCGGGCATCGCGGTCGGCAAGACCGCGGTCAGTTCGTCGATCATCGACCGGGTGGTCGCCGGTATCGAGCGCAAACTCGTCGAAGTGCCGGTCGGATTCAAGTGGTTTGTCGACGGATTGATCGGCGGCACCATCGGTTTCGGCGGTGAGGAGTCGGCCGGAGCGTCGTTTCTGCGGCGCGACGGGTCGGTGTGGACCACCGACAAGGACGGCCTCACCTTGGCACTGTTGGCTTCCGAGATTCTGGCCGTCACCGGATCCACGCCGTCGCAGCGGTATCAGGCGCTGGCCGACAAGTACGGCACGCCCTTCTACGCCCGGGTCGACGAACCGGCCAACCGCGAGCAGAAGGCGCGGCTGGCCAAGCTGTCGGCTGACGAGGTGACCGCGACGGAGTTGGCGGGGGAGCCGATCACCGCGAAGCTGACCGCGGCCCCCGGAAATGGCGCCGCGCTGGGGGGACTGAAGGTGACGACGGCCAATGCGTGGTTTGCTGCGCGCCCTTCGGGTACCGAAGACGTGTACAAGATCTATGCCGAATCCTTCAACGGCCCCGAGCATTTGGCCGAGGTGCAGGAAACTGCGCGCGAGGTGGTTAATAAAGTCATTGGGTGACCTTCACCCTCTGTCGTGCCCGCGCAACGGGGCGCGGGTCCCGTTCGGCTCGCCTGCCGCGCGAGGTTTGGATTCTGAGCTGGGCGAACATCATGATCGCGCTGGGCTATGGCGTCGTCTCACCGGCCTTGCCGACCTTTGCACGTACCTTTGGGGTGAGCATCAAGGCGGTGACATTCTTGGTCACCGCCTTTTCGTTGGCCCGATTGTGTTTCGCACCGGTAAGCGGGTTACTGGCGCAGCGGTTGGGTGAGCGGCGCATCTATATCGGTGGTTTGCTGATCGTGGCGTTGTCCACAGCCGCATGTGCCTTTTCCCAGACGTACTGGCAACTGTTGCTTTTCCGCGTTCTCAGTGGCGTCGGGTCGACGATGTTCTACGTCTCGGCGCTGGGGCTGATGATCCACATCAGCCCGGCCGACGCACGCGGGCGGATCGCGGGTCTGTTCACCACCTCATTCATGATCGGCGCCGTCGGCGGACCCGCGGTCGGCGGCCTGGCGGCGGGCTGGGGGCTGACCGCTCCGTTTGTCGTCTACGGCGTCGCACTGCTGGGTGTGGCCGTGGTGCTGTTCTACAGCCTGCGCAATTCGGTGCTGGCCGCGCCGCCGCCCCCCACGCGTTCGACGGTGACGATGCGGCAGGCGCTCCGGGTGCGCGCGTACCGGTCGGCGCTGCTGTCCAATTTCGCGACGGGCTGGTCCGCGTTCGGGCTGCGCATCGCGCTGGTCCCGTTGTTCATCTCCGACGTGATGCACCGCAGCGTCGGCGTCATCGGCGCCGTGCTCGCGGCGTTCGCCGGCGGTAATGCCCTGGCGGTGGTCCCCAGCGGCTACCTGTCCGACCGGATGGGCCGGCGCATGTTGTTGATCGTCGGCCTGGCGGCATCCGGCGCCGCGACGGTCTGGCTGGCCTTCGTGTCGTCGTTGCCGATGTTTCTGGTCGTAGCGGGCGTGTCCGGTGCGACGACGGGCATCTTCATGTCGCCGCTACAGGCCGCGGTCGCCGACATCCTGGGCAGCGAGGCCCGCGCGGGTCTTCCAGTGGCAGCGATTCAGATGGTGACGGATCTGGGCGCCATCGTCGGGTCCATGGCGGTCGGTTGGGTGGCCGAGCAGCTGAACTTCGGCTGGGGCTTCACCATCAGCGGCATCGCGCTGCTGATCGCGGCCATCGGCTGGGTGGTGTCGCCCGAAACGCGGCCGGCGTTGGATCCCGATGCTGACCTCGCAGCGTCTGAGGTGGACGTCGAGCCGGTCTGATCAGCGGTTTTGAAGGACCGTTGCCAGTGGTGTAGCTTCGATTGGCACAACTTCTCGGGGCTATGGCGCAGTTGGTAGCGCACCACACTGGCAGTGTGGGGGTCAGGGGTTCGAATCCCCTTAGCTCCACCAATGGAAATCGCTCCGATCCTCGGTCGGCGGCGGGTTTCTTCGTTCGCGGGGTCGGGCTGCGACGTTTCCCTGTCGTTGCACGCCGACTCGAGCTGTACAAGCCGTTGATTTCGCCCGTCTGGATGTTCAGTTCGCGGGCGTCCGGTGTCAATTATTCTGGGCCGCGACGCACTGGTCTGCTGAACGGGAGTCCTTGTGAGCTGGCAGCAAATCCAGCCGTTCCTGGTGGCGCTGGCCATAGGGTTGCTGCTCGGTTTGGAGCGCGAGCGCAGCCACAGCCGCAGGCTCCCTGCTGGGACACGCTCGTTCGCGCTCCTGTCGTTGGTCGGAGCCATCACCGCCAGCTTCAGCGAGTGGGCAGTGCTGGCCGGCCTCGTGGTCGTCGGGGCGCTGATGACGCTCGCCTACTTTCGCAGCAGCGAAAGAGATCCCGGAACCACCACAGCGATCGCCGCACTTGCGGCTTACCTGCTCGGCGCGCTCGCCTACACCCGCCCGGCGGTAGCCGTGGCCATCGCCGTGGTCGTCGCGGGCCTGCTCGTGTCGAAGACCCGCATCCACCGCTTTGCCCGCGAGATCGTCAGCGACGTCGAGGTAGAGGACGCCATCAAGTTCTTCGTGGTGGCGCTGGTGATCCTGCCGCTGCTCCCGGATCAGCAGCTCGGGCCATATGGCGTACTGAACCCGGCGAAGGTGTGGCTCCTGGTGGTACTGCTCACGGGCATCGGCTGGGTCGGCTACATCGGTGTTCGGGCCCTCGGGCCCGAACGGGGCGTGCTCGTCACCGGTTTGGCGGGCGGGTTCGTCTCGGCGACGGCGACGACGGCGTCGATGGGCCGGCTCAGCCGGACGGCGACCAGCATGCGTGCCCCGCTCGCCAGTGCAGTGCTCGCGAGCCTCGCGACCTTTGTGCAGCTGCTCATCGTGATCGCGCTCGTCGACATCGAAGTGCTGCGCCGCCTGTGGCCGCCCGTGGTCGCTGGAGCGGTCGTGCTGGTGGGCGCCGCCGCCTTCGTCTACCGGGGTGGCACGCACCGGCAGAATGCTGCGGAGGGCAAGGAAGCCGAGGCGACGAAGGCGAGCCGACCGTTCGCGTTGCGGCCCGCGCTCGTTCTGGCCGCGGTGCTGACCTTTGCCCTGCTCGTCGGTCGTTGGGGCGCTGACATGCTGGGCCCGAAAGGGGTTGTGCTTGCGACATTCGCTGCGAGCCTCGCCGATGCCCACGCCGGCGCGGTCGCAGCCGCCAGCCTCGCCGCCAAGGGCGACATTACCGTCGACACCGCGCTGGTCGCGGTGGCTGCGGCATTGGGTTCCAACCTGCTGGTTAAGACGGTGTTGGCCTTCACCGCCGGCGGGCGTCGCTTCGGGCTCGGTTTTCTTGCCGCCATGGCCGTGCCGACCGTGGTGTTCGGTGTCGCCTTGACCGCGGCCGTGGCCGTGGTGTGAGCCGCCGCAATCTCCGAGGCGGCTATCAAAAGACCTGTCCAGTAAGGACTTGCGACCCTGTCGCTGGTCCTTCTCCCAGAGCACGCTCAGGTGAGTGTCACCGGTGCGGTACCACCCGGATCCACTGAGCCGCATAGCAATCGCATCGGTTGTGATCGAGGTGCTCTAGGTAGTGGAAGGAATGACAACATGAAGCGCGAAGTCTGCAAATTCTTCTCCGGAGCATTTGCCGCGCTGGCCTATGCTCACGCCGCGTATGCCGTTGCGACCGATCAGGGCATCGTCGATGAGCCGATCTTCCTCGACAGACGATGGGGTATCAAGTTCATGTGGACCGAGGCCGCTATTTACTCGGTGCTCGGTCTGGTGCTCGGGTATTTCGGCTGGATCTCCAAACCTCAAGAGCCACTAGAGAAGTCGTCTCTGATTGCGACAAACGGGCAAAGCGCGCACGTTGTGGGCTCGGGTGACGGGTCGCAGCTCGTAGGCCGCTGAGTTAGGTCGAATGCCCGGGTGCACCCACACAATCCCTTGCCTAGCCCAAAAAGACGACCCGACTACAGGCAGGTTCACTCATGGCCAGGCACAAGTATCACCGGCTGCGGGGTGGCGCAGCTTTAGCTGCCGCGGCTCTTCTCGCTGTCGGAACATCTGCCACGGCCAGCGCCGTCTATCCCGGCGTCCCAGAATGGTATTCACAAGCCAAAGAGCACTTCGACAATACAAGGAACTATATGCAGGCGGTGATCGATGCGATCGCCGCCAATGACATCAACGTTCTCCGGTCGGCATGTTCAGTGGCCCACGACGAACTGAGCGGCAACCTGCAGTCCCACCTGCCTACGCCGGACCCGGCCCTGACTACCGCGTTGCAATCGGAGATCGATGATGTGCACAGTGCGATGCACATTTGCATGTCACTCGGTCCGAACAGCACGCTGGCCGATCTAGAGCGAGCCGATTCGTTTATGCAGCAGGCGAATCTTCACATGAGAACCGTCGACGCCATTCTGGCCACCGACCTGAGTTGATGCCCCCGCGGCGAATTTACGGTCGGCCGCACCTCTTCGACGCCGTCACGGTGTTCGTGCCCAGTACGGGTCGTGACATGACTCTCTACCGTTGGGCGACTTCCTTATTGAGCTGTCAATGCGTTCGGCCCGAATCCCGAGCCAACGGCCGCAACCGGGTAAAGGGGCACCCGAGCGGCCCGTGCCTCGGCACGGCCGGATCACGCGCCGGAAGTCGTCGGCCGAGTCCCGCTAGCTACGCTGCGACCATGACGACGGTCAGTAAGGCGCGGTCCCTGGGGCTAGTCACGGTGGCGTACCTCGTCGCCCTCGCGGTGGCCGCGGTCTGGCTGACCTGGGGGCCGGACACCGGGCAGCTCTGGCTCGATACGTTGATCGCCGACGTGCTGGCTACCTTCGTTGTTTTCGCATTCAGCCGTGCCTACCGGAATTCGAGCTTCTACGACGCCTACTGGAGCGTCGTTCCGCCACTGTTGTTGTTCTATTGGTGGAGCCGCGTCTCGCCCGCGGTCGACCAGCTGCGGTGCTCGTTGTTGTCCGTTGTCGTGGTGCTGTGGGCGGTGCGGCTGACCGCGAACTGGGTCTATGCGTTTCCGGGCCTGCACCACGAGGACTGGCGGTATCCGATGTTCAAGCAGCGGGCCGGCCGCTGGGAATTTCTCGCCGATCTGTCGGCGATCCACCTGATTCCGACGCTGCAGGTGTTTTTGGGCATGGTCCCGGCATACGTCGCGGTGACCCGGCCCGGCCCCGGGTGGGTGTGGCTCAGCTGGGTTGGTTTCGTCGTCGGCGTGGCCGCCGTCGCGCTGGAGCTCATCGCCGATGTGCAGATGCATCGGTTCGTCGCGCGGCGACAGGTTGGTGCGGCGATGGACCGAGGCCTCTGGAGCTGGTCGCGGCACCCGAACTATTTCGGCGAGTTCAGTTTCTGGGTGGCGGTCGCGTTATTCGGTATCGCGGCGGCGCCCGCGGACTGGTGGTGGTTGATCCTGGGAGCGGTCGCGATGCTGGCGATGTTCCTGGGCGCGAGCATTCCGATGATGGAAGAGCGCAGCCTGCAACGCCGCCCGTCCTATCAGGACGTCATCGACCGGGTGCCCCGATTCCTGCCCCGCCCGCCCCGAAAAGCGAAGACTTAAACGGGATTACGCGGTCGGCGAGGACGCCACAACCGAGCCGACCGTGAATGCGACGCGCCGTCCCACGCCGCCGTCGTCACCCTCGGCGCCGGGGCGGGTCCATTCCACCTGGGCGGTACCGGACAGCTGCAGGCTGGCGCCGGTGGCGACGTCGACGAACAACAGTGCGGCCTCGTCGTCGACCGCCAGGTTGCCGAAGCTGTTGAACATGTTGTTGCCGGGGTAATCCGGCCACCACAGCCGCTCGGCGCTCTCGACCCGTACAAATCCCGGTGGACCTCCGCGATGCGAGGCATCACTGCCCCGGGTGGAATGCGTGGTACCGAGGAAGAATGTGTCCGAGGCTTCGATGATCGCCCGTTGGGTGGCGTTCAAAGACGTTGTTTGGCTTGGGTTTTCGGGAGAGTCGGTAACCGCGGCGACGTTGACGTTGTGCCGGTGGATGTATTGGGGGCAGTTGCCGTACGCCTGGTCGACGTGCACGGTCATGCTCACATCGTCACTCTCGGTGAGGCTGCCGTTGATGCGCATTCTGCGCCGGGCGGCGAAGTCGATGGCGATCAATCCGATCTGTTGGCCGATCGGCATCCGGTGCAGGGGATCACCCTCGCGCGGAACAGCCGAAACTCGCAAGGTGTCTTCGCCGCCGCGCAGGAACCCTGGCTGTCCCGACAACGGGGAGACCCACAGCACGCCCCGGCGGTCACGTCCGGTGATCGCGGCAAAACGCTGAGTTGTCAGGAATTGCGCCGCGCCGCTGGATAAGCCGTGCGCACCAAGCATGCTTTCCAGGCGTTTTGCGACGATCTCGACGCCGGCTCGGCGTTGGGTGGCCACCTCGCCCTCATGAAAACCCGTTTCTGTCACGCGCTGAGCAACGCGGCCGGCGCATTAGAACTTCCCGGTGTTCGGCCCTAATCGGCGCGACGCTGCGCGGTCATGAGCGCATGGTCGAAAATACTTCGATCGACCATCGCGCTTGCCGCTGCCGACCGCAAAGTGACACCGATTTGTTCGGCCAGGACGCGCAATTTGACATTGTTTTTCTGGGACAGCCAACTGAGTAAATTGAAGGCCGCCTTCTCATCGAGGTCGTAGACGAGCATCAGCATGCCTTTGACGTGCTCGATTGGCGCACGTTTGTCCGCTATCTCACCCAACCGCGCCGTGATGGTGGCCTCGCGTGAATGATGGGCGGGGGTGACGTCGAGGTAGAAGCCGTGGGTGCCGATCGCTTCACCGCGGCTGTCCAAGAACTGATCCCCGATGACGACCACCCAGCGCACCACGCCGCCGGTGTCGACGATCCGGTGTCGGCTGCACAACGCCCCACGGGTGTGCGTGATTGCGTCGATAGCCGCGGCGACTCGATCGCGGTCTTCGGGATGCTTGTGCGAAAGCACCAGCTCGGTCGTCGGCGTAACGGCTCCCGGCTCATACCCGTGCAACCGTTGCACTTGCTCAGACCACTCCCAGCGGCGGTCATCGAAGTAGAAGCGGAACCAGCCCACGCCCTGCGGAGAAAGCGTGGCGAGCTCAGCGGCGTCACCGGGGTCATCCGCATTCCGGGGTGCCGCCAGGTCGTCGGCACGCTGCAGTCGACTCATAATTCGGCATTCGGAGCCGTGCGACCCACGGATGGGTGATCCAGATCACGCTCTCGGGGGCTGGGCCCGCTGTCCCGGCCAAGGCCGGGTGACAAGCCGGAGGGATCGAGCCAAGGGGCCCGAAACCCGTTCTCCGGGTTCTGTATCGACTCAGTGCCTACGGGGCCGATGGCTGGTCACCGCGTCGTGGATCAACAATCCCACCAACGCCGCCACGCACAGTGGGACGTACAGCCTGAAGTTGGTTGAGGCTTGCTCGTAAAGCGCGATGTAGGCGATCGTTACGAGCGCCACCATCGTAAGCAAGATGCCGCGATTGACTTTGTCAGTGCTCATGCTTCGACCTATCTTTTCGGTCGGCACTACGCCGCGAGTACCAGCATAAACCCGTCAACGCGGATTCTCACTGCCCTATTTCGCGCGTCGCGAAAATGGCGCGAATGGTGCGACGAATTCGTCGATTTCACAATGCGGGCCGCCACCACGAACCGGGCCGGCTACGCCGGAGCTCTACGCTGACCCCATGGCAACGACGCCGCGCCCGCGCCGATCAGCTCTCTATCTCCCCGGCAACAAAGATCGCGCACTCGAAAAGGGGAAATCGCTTCCGGCCGACGTGCTGATCTTCGACCTCGAGGATGCCGTCGGCCCCGACGCCAAGGTCGGCTCCAGGGCGAAGGTGTGCGACGCGGTCTCCTCAGACGGCTATCGACCTCGCGAGGTCGTGGTGCGTATCAACGGGGTGGGCACCGATTGGCACGACGACGATCTCGCCGCCGTGGCCGGTTCGGCGGCCGATGGGGTGCTCGTGCCGAAGGTAGAGACGGGAAAAGACGTCCAAACGCTGGCGGATGCTCTCGATGCTCTCGATGCACCGCAGTCGATGCAGTTGTGGGCCATGATCGAAACGCCGCGAGCCATCCTGCGCGCGGAGGAGATCGCGTCGGCCAGCGATCGGCTGACCGTGCTGGTCGTCGGCACCAACGACCTGGTCAACGACCTGCATGGTCTGCATGTACCTGGACGGGCACCGGTGGTACCCGCGTTGGCGCTTGCGGTGCTGGGTGCGCGAGCGGCGGGTAAGGCGATCTTGGACGGCGTCTTCAACACCATCGACGACGAAGCGGGTTTCCGGGCCGAGGCACAGCAGGGCCGCGAGATGGGTTTCGACGGCAAGACCCTGATACATCCATCCCAGGTTGCCCCCGCCAACGAATTGTTCGGTCCGTCGGACAAAGAGCTGACCGATGCCCGCGAGATCGTCTCCGCGTATGAGCAGGCGCAGGCCGCGGGGAACAGCGTTATCACCGTGAATGGCCGCATGATCGAAAGCCTGCATGTGCGTGACGCGCAGCGGATCCTCGCCCTGGCCGACCTCATCTCCGAGCTGGAATCCCAATGACGTTCCGCCCGAGCCCATTTCGGGCGGACCTGCTGCAGGGCAGGGTGGCGCTGGTAACCGGTGGGGCCACCGGATTGGGTTTGGAGATCGCCCGGGTATTGGGCAGCCATGGCGCTCGCGTGGCCATCTGCAGCCGAAAGGAACCCAATCTTCAGTCCGCGGTTAGGACGTTGCGGGAAGAGGGGATTGAGGCCGTTTACGGCGTATGCGATGTCCGTAGCAGCGAGGAGGTCGCGGTCGTCGTCGAGGACGTGCTGGCCGCCTTCGGTCGACTTGACATTGTCATCAACAACGCCGCCGGGAATTTCCCGGTCCCGATCAGCGAGCTGAGCGCGGGCGGATTCAAAGCGGTGGTCGACATCGATCTACTGGGCACTTTCAACGTATCCAAAGCCGCGTACGACCTTTGGCTGCGCGAGCACGGTGGCGCCGTCGTGAACATCAGCGCGGCGATCCAGTACCGGGGCATGGCGCTGCAGGCGCACGTAGTGTCGGCCAAGGCCGGCGTTGACGCGTTCAGCCGCGCATGTGCGATCGAATGGGGGCCCGATGGGGTTCGGGTCAATGTCGTTGCCCCCGGAGCGATGTCGGGGACCGAGGGCGTCCGAAGAATCGCCGGCGACGATCAGCACCGGGCCACTCAGAACCCGCTGCGTCGCCCCGGCTCGACCACCGAGGTCGCCGAGACGGTGATGTTCCTGGTCAGCGACGCCGCGTCCTATGTGACGGGGGCGGTGCTGGTCGTCGACGGCGGTGGCTGGCTGACCGCCAGCGGTGTACCTGATCTGCCGGGCTATGGCTGATTAACGGTCACACAACGTTGCGGTCACGGGTGAGGTCCCAGCCGGTGCTGCCGATTAGGTGTTTCGCGCGGTTTCGCATTATTCTTGCCCGCGGCCCATTGTCGACTCAGGAAAAGCAGATGCTTATTCAGCCCACCCTGCGACGCGCGCAATCGCCGCGCAGCGCTGCGCGTGTGACCTTCCCAAAGGTCGGTCAGTGCTTCGACATCGAGATCACTCGCGACAGCGACGGATGGATAGTCCGGGTCCCCGAGATCGCCGCCGTCGCGCGCGCTAGCCGCCGCGCCGCGGTCGACTCGGTGGCGCGCGAATGCATCGCCGCGCGTACCGGCATCCCGGTCGGTTACATCATCGTCTACGTCTCGAAAGAGACCCGCTAGCGCCGCAATCTGCGTTGCGACGCCAGCGGTCGATCTCCCTGGCGACTTAGATCTTCACCGTCAGCGGCCAGACCTTCCAGATGTCGTCGCAGTACTCGGCGATGGCGCGATCCGACGAGAACTTGCCGCTGCGTGCGGTATTCAGGATCGACATCTTGGTCCACGACTCCCCATCCAGCCACGCGGCACTCACCCGGCTCTGGCACTCCACATAAGAGGCGTAGTCGGCGCACACCAGGAACGGGTCGTCGTAACGCAGGTTGTCCACCAGCGGCTTGAACACCTCGGTGTCGCCGTGCGAGAACGTGCCGTCGGCAATCAGATTCAGCACCGCGGCCAGCTCGTCATTGCTGTCGATGTAATCCGACGGGCGGTAACCGCTCGCCTTGAGCGCCTCGACCTCTTCGACGGTCAGGCCGAACAGGAAGAAGTTCTCCGCTCCGGCCTCTTCACGAATCTCGACGTTGGCTCCGTCGAGCGTGCCGACCGTCAGGGCCCCGTTGATCATGAACTTCATGTTGCCGGTTCCTGACGCTTCCTTGCCCGCAGTGGAAATCTGCTCGGACACGTTGGCGGCCGGGTAGATCAGGTGCGCGTTCTGCACGTTGAAGTTCGGGATGAAGGCGACCTTCAGGTACTTGTTGACCACCGGGTCGTTGTTGATCGTCTCCCCGACGGCATTGATCAACTTGATGATCCGCTTGGCCAAGAAGTAGCCCGGCGCTGCCTTACCGCCAAAGATGAAGGCGCGCGGCGGAATCGACAGCTCCGGGTTTTGCTTGAGCCGGTAGTACAGCGCGATGATGTGCAAAACGTTGAGGTGCTGGCGCTTGTACTCGTGAATCCGCTTGACCTGGATGTCGAAGATCCACTGGGGGTTCAGTTCGACACCGGTCGTGTCGTGGATGAAGTTGGCCAGTCGCGCTTTGTTGGTGCGTTTGATGTCGCGCCACTGCTCGCGGAAGGACGAGTCGTCGATGAACGGCTCCAGCCCACGCAGCTTGCCCAGGTCCTTCAGCCAGCCGTCCCCGATGGTGCGGTCCAGCAGCTCGCGCAGACCGGGGTTGGACAGCGCGAGGAACCGCCGCGGCGTCACGCCATTCGTCTTGTTGCTGAACCGTTCTGGCCACATCTCGTAGAAGTCTTTGAGCACACTCTCTTTCAGCAGCTCCGAGTGCAGCGCGGCGACACCGTTGATGGCGTGGCTGCCGACGGTGGCCAGGTGTGCCATCCGTACGAACTTGGCGCCGTCCTCGCCGATGAGCGACATCCGGCGCACCCGCTCCGCGTCGCCGAGGAACCGGGTACGCACCTCGTTGAGGAAGCGTCGGTTGATCTCGTAGATGATCTCCAGATGGCGGGGCAGCGAGCTGCCAAAGAGGTCCAGCGGCCAGGTCTCGAGTGCCTCCGGCAGCAGCGTGTGGTTGGTGTAGGCGAACGTCGCGACGGTGATGTCCCACGCCTCTTCCCACTCCAGGTGCCGCTCGTCGATCAGCAGCCGCATCAGCTCGGCGACCCCGATGGACGGGTGAGTGTCGTTGAGCTGCAACGCGAATCGCTGGGGCAGCTCACGCACACCCGCGTCGGCCAGATCGTCCATGATGTGCAGCACGTGCTGCAGCGAGCAGGACACGAAGAAGTGCTGCTGTAGCAGACGAAGGCGCTTGCCAGCCTCCGGCTCGTCGTTGGGGTAGAGCACCTTGGTGACGGTCTCCGAGGTCACCTCGTCCTCGACCGCCTTGTAGTAATCGCCGGTGTTGAAGGCGTCCAGGGCGAACGACTTGACCGCCCTCGCGCTCCACAACGTCAGCACGTTGCAGGTGTTGACGCCGTAGCCCTGGATGGGTGTGTCGAAGGCGGTGCCCTTCAGCAGCAACCCTTGCACCCACCGGGAACGCTCGCGCCCGGCGTCGTCGGTGTAGCGCTCGACGTGGCCGCCCCACTTGACGAAGTAGTTGACGTCGGGCTTGGGGATCTCCCACGGGTTGCCGCGGTCCAGCCAGTTATCGGTCTGCTCGACCTGCCAGCCGTCGTGGATCTCCTGATCGAAAATGCCGAATTCGTAACGGATTCCGTAACCGATCGCCGGACGTTCGAGGGTGGCCAGCGAGTCCAGGTAGCAGGCCGCGAGCCGGCCCAGGCCACCGTTGCCCAACCCCGGTTCTTCCTCGCAGGCCAGCACCTCGTCAAGCCGCTGTCCCATCGCGGCCAGCGCGGACTTCGCCGCACCCTCCAGGCCCAGGTTCAGCAGGTTGTTGCCCAGCTGCGGGCCCATCAGGAATTCCGCCGACAGGTAGCAGGTCACCTTGCGTCCGAGGTCGAGCGAGGTCTGCGTCGAGGCGACCCGGCGGTCCTGCATGCGGTCGCGCACGGCCAGCGCCAGCGCCCGGTAGTAGTGCTCCGGCCGCAGGGCCGCGGCCGGGCGGCCGATCGAGTAGCGCAGGTGATCGGTGATCGCGCGCTGCAGCGCGGGCGCGCCCATCCCAGTGCGAGAGTGCTCGGCCAGGTCGGCGGGCCGGGAAGGGGCGGCAGACAATCCGTCGGAGGGGGTCTGGTCGAGATCGGTCATAGTGATTCCTACTCCCTAGAGGTGGTGGCAGTATCGCACCGATCTGCCCAGCTTCGCGCAGTTCGTCAGTCTGGCAGCGGTGTTTGCACACCAGGCGCGAAATTGACGACCGTCACGTGAACGCAACCTCACGCACTGGCGACGAAACGGCGTTGACGGGGCAGCCGCCCGGACGCTGCCTGAGTCGGCGAGGATGACGACCGCGCGTCCAGCTCCAAAGACTCTTTGGCGCCGGTGAGGTCCTCCAGGTTTTCTGCACTTGCGCCGT
Organism: Mycobacterium sp. NGS40; assembly: GCF_059812735.1. NCBI lineage: Bacteria > Bacillati > Actinomycetota > Actinomycetes > Mycobacteriales > Mycobacteriaceae > Mycobacterium > Mycobacterium sp. NGS40. The sequence continues at coordinate 28,106 of NZ_JCALDG010000014.1, read as the reverse complement.
CCGTAACGGAGCGCCGTCCGTCTCGATGTGCGGGGTCGGGTAGCGCCGGATTCGAATACGTTGTGGCCATGTGGAATGTCGACGGGCGCAAGGTGTTCGGAGTGGCCGCTGGCAGCGGAGAGCCGGTGCTGCTGCTGCACGGCTACCCGCAGAGCTCGTCCTGCTGGCGCCACCAGATCGCGGCGCTATCCAGCAGCCATCACGTTGTGGCGCCGGACTGGCCGGGCTTCGGCCGGTCCGATCCGCCGGCGACCGCACCCACCTATGACAACGAAGTGGAGCGGATCGAGCGGTTCGTGCAGCAGTTGGGGTGGCAGCGATTCAACCTGTGCGCCCATGACTACGGCGGCTTCATCGGACTCGGCTACGCCATTCGCCACCCCGAACGGGTGCTGCGACTGGGTCTGTTGAACACCCGCGCGCATCGCGTCTTCCGTCCGTGGTTCTACCGCTTCTCGCAGAGTCAACACTGGATCGCCGTCCACCCCTTACTATCCGCGGGCGCGCGACATCTGCCGCTGGCCGCGATCCACCATCGGGCGCTGGCCCGCTATCGCGAAATCGGCTGCTTTGACACCGCGCTGGAAGCCGAGTACCTGGGCTGGATGAACACTGCGCAAGGCAGGCGCACGTTTTGGGAATTCTTCGCGCACTATCGGGTGCCCGCGGTCCCATGGCTCGCCGACGGCCTCGGAACCATTGACTGCCCCGTCTCCGTCGTCTGGGGCGACCGCGATCCGTATGTCCCGTTGCGCACCGCACGCGAGCTGGCCGAGCAGATCCCGAACGCCGAATTGATCCGCCTGCGGGGTGCCGACCATTACGTCATGGAGGAGCGCCCCGTCGAGGTGACCGATGCCCTGACTCGGCTGCTGAGCACGCCGGTATCCAGTCGCACCTAGCCGGTGACCGTCATCTGTTCGTCGCTGCCATCCCAGGAGCGGATGAAGACGTCGATCGGCACCTGCTCGTCGGCGCCCTGCTCGCTGCCGCTGTCGTTGAGGTGCACGATGCCTGCCGCGGTGTCGACACCGGTGACGACCACGGCGTGGTTGGCCAGCGGTTGCCCGTGCGAGTCTTTGTCCTCGACGGGGTCGCCCCAGATGACTTCGGCGTTGACCCCGGCAATAACCTTGCGGCCCTTGACCAGGTCCTGCTCGAGGGCCACCATGCCCGTCGGAACGTGGGTCGATGCGGCGCTTGACTTGTCGGTGCTCACGGCGCGGATTCCGTAGTGCGCTAGCAACGCCGGCTCATCGTCGAACGAGGTGCCCTCGCCGCTCTTGCGTCTCTTCGGCTTGTTGTAGATCGGCCCGGGGTGCACGCTGCTGGGCGTTGTTTGAGCCAGCGTGACGATCTCATGCTCGGACGGCTGGGTGCCGGTCTGTTCCCCGACCACGTCGGCGACCGCCATCTCGACGCAGTCGTCGTCGTATTGCTGATAACGCCAGAATGGGGCGGCCGCGACGGGGTCGCCGTAAAGCGTGCCGGCACCACTGGGTGGATTGCCGGGGGCGGCCTGGGCTGTGCCCACCGTCGACCCGAGTGCGATCGCGCCGGTCAGCACCGCAATGGCAACGGCGCGGGCCACGGTCGCAATCCTGATCATGAGAACAGGTTCTCTTCGGAGCCTCTACGAATTCTTGGAGTCCTGATCGGCATGCCGGGTGCGCCGGATTCGCCACCGAGGACGGTTACCCAGTCCTCGCGATCGACCCGCCAGGCACCGGTGAAAGCGCAAAAGCGGCAATTGATTTCGGTTTCACCGATATCAGGCGCTTGCCCGCCCGGGTGGAAGTGGCCGTCAGTGGGCCCCGGACAGGTTCAACGTGACCACTCCGACGATGATCAGCCCGACGCCGACGACCTTCGTCACCGAAATCGGGGAGCCCAAGAACAGCACCGCGATCAGCACGATGGCCGCGGTGCCGATCGCCGACCACAACGCGTAGGCGACGTCTGTCTGCATGCCCCGCTGGATCGACCACGCCAGCAGTGCGAAAGAGGCGCCGTAGCCGACCAGGCACACCACGGTAGGCCAGAGCCGGGTGAAACCTTCGGTGCTCTTGAGCAGGCTGGTCGACACCACTTCCGCGATGATCGCGCCGAACAAAAGCAGGTATGTGAAAGCGCCTCCTTGCATACGGATGTGTCTACACCACGCTTCGCGACGACGGCCGTAACGTTGGCTGGGTGATGACGACGAATCTCGATCACCGCCTCGACGGCTACGCACCGGTGGGGGTGAGTCTGTTCCGGTTGGTCTATGGCTTGTTGTTCGCCGGGTACGGCTCGATGATCCTGTTCGGCTGGCCCGTCGCCACGCCGGGACCCGTTGAATTCGGGTCGTGGCCCGGCTGGTACGCCGGGCTCATCGAATTCGTTACGGGACTACTAATAGGTGCCGGATTATTCACTCGCGCTGCGGCATTCGTCGCCTCGGGCACCATGGCGGTCGCCTACTTCTGGATGCATCAGCCGCATGCGCTGTGGCCGATCGGTGATCCACCGGGCGGCAACGCCGGAACACCGGCGATTCTGTTCTGCTTCGGCTTTTTGCTGCTGGTCTTCGTCGGCGGCGGCCGCTATTCGATCGACGCCCGGCGCCGACACTAGGGATCAGTCGCCCCAGCGACCATGCGTGGCCGCAAGTTCCAGCAAGGTGATGCCGTCGGTCTGGCGTTCGCGCAGCACCTGGTTGGGAAATGTGTAGGGCGGCGCCGCCTCGGGGCTGCGTTGTGCCTGCGCGACGATTGCATCCATCAACGTGCGCGCCATGGACAATCGCGGGTAGCGGGCGTGGATCCCGGCCGCGATGTCCTCGTCGATGAATTCGGCGTTGCGACCGAAATCCACACCCACGCCGCTGCGCACCAGATGACAGAGCGCTCCGCGCCGATCCGCGATGCCCATCGACGTGTGCAAGGCAATCGCCTCCCACACGCCGTCCACGAGTGGGCGCTTGCAGCCGTGTTCGGTCAGCAGCGCCGCCGCGAGGTCGGCGCCTTCGACCTCGAACCTCGCCTTACCGGGCGCCGCGGCCCCGGCTCCGAGATCGTGCATGACGCATCCGAGAAACAGGGCGTCCGCGTCGTAGTCGGCGCCCGGACGCATGCCCTCGTGCGCGGCGACCAGCTCACCGAACAGGTAACTGCGGACGCTGTGGTTGAACACTGACGGCGACTCGGTCGACTGTGCCAACCGAATGGCGGCTTGCGCGACGGAGGTGTCGGGGAGAGTGGAGATCACCTGCATGAAAGCCACGGTAGGCCCGCGGCTGCCATGTCGTGAGCGGCTAAAAAGACGCGAGTCCCACGATTTAGGCCACGGTGCTCCAGGCGGCGTGCTTGTCCTTAGGACGGATCGGTGATAATGACATTCTCTAGTTTGGAGAAGCCATTTCCGTTACCGGATCCCGCCGAGGAGCGCCGACGATGACCGCGAACCAACGATGCGACGGATTGGTGGCCCTGGTTACCGGGAGCAGCCGAGGTTTGGGCAAGGCGATCGCCACGCGGTTCGCGGCCCACGGTGCCACGGTCGCGCTGACCGCGCGGACGATGGACCCCGACCCCAAATACCACGGGTCGCTGCGCGAAACCGCCGACGAGATCGTCGCCGCGGGGGGCCGGGCCATCGCCGTGCAGGCAGATCTGTCCCAGGCCGAGGAACGCGAGCGGCTGTTCGGTGAAGTCGTGGACACCGTCGGCGCTCCGGACATCCTGGTGAACAATGCCGCGGTCACCTTCCTGCGACCCCTCGACGGGTTCCCCGAGCGCCGCGCCCGTCTGATGATGGAAATGCATGTGCTCGGGCCATTGCACTTGAGCCAGTTGGCAATTCCCGCGATGCGCGAACGCGGGCGGGGCTGGATTCTGAACCTGACCTCAGTGGGCGGCGACCTACCGCCCGGCCCGCCCTTCTCCGAATTCGACCGGACCGCGGGCTTCGGCATTTACGGGACGGCCAAGGCCGCACTCAACCGGCTCACCAAAAGCCTTGCGGCAGAACTGTATGACGACGGAATCGCGGTCAACGCCGCCGCTCCGTCCAATCCCGTGGCCACCCCGGGTGCGGGCACCCTCGACCTTGCCAAGACGGACACCGAGGACATCGAACTGATCACCGAGACGGCGTTCCGGTTGTGCACCGGAGATCCGAAGACCCTGACCGGCCGGATTGCGCATACCCAGCCCTTCCTCGCGGAGGTCGGCTGGTTTCAGCCCGCCGGCTGATGGTGGAGGTCGATCTCGACGAGCTGCGCCGCCGACTCGCGGCCGCCGACGTCGCCGACGTCACCGCGCTGGCAGGAGGCGCCTCCAGCTTCACCTTTCGAGGAACGCGATCCGGTGAGCCCGTGGTGGTCAAGCTCGCACCGCCAGGGGTTGAGCCGATCGCGCACCGTGATGTGCTGCGGCAGGCTCGCATTCTCAAAGCGCTTGCCGCGACCCGGGTTCCGGTGCCCGAGGTGCTGTGGGAGGATTCGGGAGATCCGCCCATGGTCGCGCCGCTGTTCGTGATGTCGCACGTTGACGGTGACTGCGTCGAGCCGCTGTTCGACGGTTGCCCGCCCGCGCCGGAGCTGGCCGAGCGCTACCGCAACGCGTGCCGGGTCATGGCCGCACTGCACAGCCTGTCGCCGGGTGACCTCGGACTGGGTTTTGAACCGGTCATCGATGCGGTCTCGGAAGTCGAGCGCTGGTGTCAGACGTTGCAGACCGTCGATGCAGCACTGGTACCCGGCTGGCAGGGGGTACGCGACGCGTTAGTGCGTTGCGCCCCAAAGGCTATCGCGCCTAGCGTGGTACACGGTGACTTTCGGTTGGGCAACCTGATGGCGGCCGGGGCGAGTGTCAACGCGGTGATCGACTGGGAGATCTGGTCGGTAGGAGATCCGCGGATCGATGCGGGCTGGTTTCTGATCAACTGCGATCCCGAAACTTACCAACGTGTTTCGGACGCCGTCGGCGTGGCGCCGCCGATCGACGAACTCGCCGAGATCTATCAGCAGGAGCTGGGGCATCAAGTCGCCGATCTGGCCTGGTTTCGTGCACTGGCCTGTTTCAAGTCGGCGGCGACCTGGTCGCTGATCGTCAAACACAACCGCCGACGGAGGACACCGCGCGATGAATGGGAAGCCATGGCGCCGACGTTGCCGCGACTGCTGCAGCGGGCGCGGTCGATGGTGGACTGAGCCGCCCTGGACGTGGGCCGGTTAACCGCACCGGACGAAAAGATTCTGGCAATACATTCCGAAACCGTCCCAGTTTTTTTGGATGGGACGGCCGCGATCGGCCGGATTTGTGAAGATCGATGGCGCGTCGACCGTCTCCAACTGGTTTAGGGTGGGCGGCATCGGCGGCGGAGTGGGCTCTGGCGCCGCCTGAGCCGTGCCGGTCCCGCATCCCAGCGCCACGAGGCTGAACACACCGGCAAGCAGTCCACGAGCGTACGAACGAGGTTTCATCGCCGCCCTCTCTGCCCAGTCGGGTGCATCGTTGTTGCAATTCTAGCGGCGGGCCAATCCGCACAACGCAAAAATTGCCGACCATGCGGCACTGCCAGCGTGCCGGGCCTACATCGCGTATCCGTTACGAACGCAACACAACTTTGCCGGACCGGCCGGCAAATTCTGCCGATCGAATATCGCGACGCATACCTTGTTGCTCGTGAGGCCGATCGACCAGGTCGTACGTCGTGCTGCGGTAGTCGCTCTGTGCTTCGCGATGTCCGTCATCGTGGCTCCCGCAGCGGGCGGTGATCCGGAGGCTGAGCCCGTTGCCGCCTCGGCACCCAACGACGGTCGGGTGGCTTCGAATCCCCCGGTATCGGTCAATACACCCGATGGCTGGATCCTCGGGCTCGGGGCTAAGGACGAGATGCAGGTCCCGGTGGCACCGTTGACCACCGCGATCTCGTCTCGCGAATATCTCTCCAGCGGAACCTTCGTCGGTTCGCTGAGGGGACCCGAACAAGGGCAGGGCCTGCTCGAAGTGGGTTACGAGATCGGTTGTGGAATCGACATGAGCACGTCCAACGGCGTGGAGATAGGCGGCAATGCCGGCCTTGCCCCATCGCTCGGTATCACGGCCGGGCTTCCCATACCGGGAAACTTCCTGCCGGTGATCACCGCACCGGTGGGGGGCACGATCAACGTGGGCCTCAAACCCGGCTTCGTGATCGTGGTGCCGGTAACCAAGAAGCAGTTCAGAGGCTCCAATCCCTGGGTGATGATCAGCAATTTCCACGTCAAAATCGATGGTTGCGTGGGCCAGTCGTTCATTCGCTCCTACGCGACGCTGACCCGGATGACCGATCAGTCCGACGTGGTGCTGTCCTACGTCGGCGTGACCATGGCCGTCTAACTCTTTCGCCGGTCGCGGGCGCCGATAGAATCGAGCAACTCAATGGGTGGGAGGCATCGTGGCCGACGACGATTTCAACCGTCGCAATATCGAAGAGTTCCGCGCCAACCACGGCCGGCTCGGGGGACAGTTCGAGGGCGCACCGGTACTGCTGTTGCACAGCAAGGGAGCTCGCAGCGGCGAGGAACGCGTGAGTCCCATGATGTATCTGGCCGACGGGCATCGCTATCTGGTGTTCGCGTCCGCGGCGGGCGCCGACCGCAGCCCGGCGTGGTACCACAATCTGGTGGCTCACCCCGACGCGCGGATTGAAGTGGGGGACGACCTCATCGAGGTTCGGGCCGTCGAACTGCACGGTGACGAACGCGACCAGATGTATGCGATGCAAGCGTCGCGGTATCCGGGCTTCGCCGACTATGAACGTAAAACCACCCGAACGATTCCCGTTCTCGCGCTGATCCCGCAGCAAGCGCAGTAACGGTGGTTCAGCGGGGGATACCCGCCAGCTTGTCGGCGAACTTGGCCTCGGCGGCCGCGCGCAGCCGCAGCAGGTGCTCGGAGGGAAACAGATCGGGTGCGGGCTCGCGGTCTTTGAGCAGCATGCGGGCCAGCGTCACCTTGTGCACCTCCGTCGGTCCGTCGGCGAGGCCCAGCACGAAGGACTCCACCAGATATTGCACGAACGGCATCTCGTGAGTGGTGCCCAGCGATCCGTGTAGTTGCAGCGCCCGCGCCGACACGTCATGCAGCACCTTCTGCATCATCGCCTTGACCGCGGAAATATCGGCGCGCACCGCCTGATAGTCGTTGAATTGGTCAATCTTCCAAGCGGTTTGAAGCGTCAGCAGCCGGAACGCCTCGATCTCCATCCACGAGTCGGCGATCATCTCCTGCACCAGTTGCTTGTTGGAGAGCACCTCGCCCTGGGTGTAGCGCGACACGGCCCGCTCACAGAGCATGTCGAAGATTCGGCGGACCAAGCCGACCGTGCGCATCGCGTGGTGGATGCGTCCGCCGCCGAGACGCGTCTGCGCGACGACGAACGCACCGCCCCGCGGGCCCAGCATATGATCGGCCGGCACCCGGACATTCTCGTAGCGGACGTAGCCCTCGCGCCCGCCGCCCAGGGGCTGGTACCCCAGTCCGACATCGCGCATCACATTGATCCCGGGGGTGTCCCCGGGGACGACGAACATCGAATATCGTTGGTAGGGTGGCGCATCGGGGTCGGTCATCGCCATCACGATGATGAACGACGCCATCGAGGCAAACGACGAGAACCACTTCTCCCCGTTGATGATCCAATGCTCACCGTCGGGCACCGCGAAGGTGGTGAAGACCTTCGGGTCCGCGCCGCCCTGCGGTTCGGTCATCGAGAAGCAGGACACGATCCGGTTATCGAGCAGTGGCTCAAGATAGCGCGATTTGAGCTCAGGCGTGCCGTAGTGCGCAAGGATCTCGCTATTGCCGGAATCCGGTGCTTGCGAGCCGAATACGATCGGTGCACACTCCGAACGGCCCAGAATCTCGTTGAGCAGGGCTAGTTTCACCTGGCCGTAGCCCGGGCCACCCAGATGTGGACCCAGGTGCGTGGCCCACAGCCCACGCTGCTTCACGATCTCCTGCAGTGGCGGGATCAGCGCCTGGCGCACCGGATCGCCCAGATCATGTGACTCCTTGACGATCAGGTCGATGGGCTCACACTCGGTGCGCACGAAGTCCTCGACCCATTCGAGTTGCTGTGCCCATTGCGGATCAGTCGAGAAATCCCACGACATCTGTTATCCCTTCTTGCTCTGTGCCACCACGCCGGCGCCTTCCAGCTCGGTGATGGCTGTTGCGTCCAATCCCAATTCGCGCAGCACGGCACGCGAGTGATCGCCCGGCAACGACGGTGACGAGGGCGTATCGGGCCTGGTGCGCGAGAACCGTGGAGCCGGCGCCGGCTGGGTGATCCCGTCAACGGCGATAAATGTCGCGCGTGCGGCAAGATGCGGATGCCGCGGCGCTTCCGATAGCGAAAGTACCGGTGTCGCACAACATTCCGGCGAGTCGAGAAATGGTTCCCACTCGTCGCGCGACTTCTCGGCGAAACGGGCAGCCAGCGCGGCGCGGTGCGCCGGCCAGGCGGCCGGTTCGTCGTCGTCATGCGGAACGTCGACGCCGAGACGATCACAGAGTTCGGCGTAGAACTTCGGTTCCATCGCGCCGACCGCGACGTGCTGTTCGTCCGCGGTGGCATAGGCGCCGTAAAAATGTGCCGCGCCGTCGAGCAGGTTGTCCTGGCGGTGATCGCGCCAGGTACCGGCGGGCACCATGCCGAAGTACGGCGCCAGCAGGGTCGCGACGCCGTCGACCATCGCGACGTCGAGCACCTGACCTTCGCCCGACTCGCGGGCCTCGAGAATCGCGCTGAGCAGGCCCACCGCCAGCAGCATTCCGCCGCCGCCGTAGTCGCCAACCAGATTGAGTGGCGGAACGGGTGTTTCGGCAGTGCCGATACCGTGCAGGGCACCCGCGAGCGCGAGGTAGTTGATGTCGTGGCCGGCGTGTCCGGCCAGCGGCCCGTCCTGCCCGTAGCCCGTCATGCGGGCGTACACCAGACGAGGATTGTGCGTCCGCAGTGCGTCGGGGCCGATGCCCAGCCGTTCGGCCACGCCCGGTCGATACACGTCGACAAAGGCGTCGGCGTCGGCGACCAGCCGGTGCACGAGGTCGCGGCCGCGGGCATCCTTGACGTCGACGGCAACGGACCGCTGGCTCCGGCGGACCGTGTAATCGATCGGCTGCGGACCGTCCACGCCCGCTAACGCATCGACGCGCACGACGTCTGCGCCCAAGTCTCCCAACACCATCCCGCAGAAGGGGGCCGGCCCCAAGCCGCCCATCATCACGATGCGGACCCCGCGCAGCGGACCGCTCACTGGGTCTGTCCCGAAGACCACTTTTGCCGGCGTGCGCTCGCTTCGTCGCTGGCGTGCGAGATCACCTGATTGCGGTTCTCCAGCTCCAGCGCCGCGGACAAGCTCGCGGCATCGGTGTTGACTTGCAACGCACGCTTAGTCAGCTGCACGCCCAGTGGCGACAGGTCCGCGATCAGCGACGCCAACTGAACCCCACGGTCGGTCAGCCGATCCGGCTGCACAAGCTCGCTGACCAGCCCGCGCCGATCGGCTTCGGTCGCCGACACGGTGCGTCCGGTAAGCATCCAGTCCGCGGCGACGCTGGTCCCGACGATGCGGGGCAGGTGGTAGCTCATGCCCATCTCGGCGCCCGACAAGCCGAGCAGGATCGCGGCGTTACCGAACGATGCTGTCGTCGAACAGATCCGAATGTCGGAAGCCAGACACAAGGCCAATCCCGCGCCGACACACGGGCCATTGATCGCGGCGATCACCGGCGCGGGCAGCGCACGCAGGCCCTCGGCCAGCGCGGCCATCCTCTCCTGAAACCGCATCCGGTCCAGTGCGGGCGCGGTGGCCTCGAGCATGCTGGGGCCGAAGTCGCGCAGGTCGATCCCGGCGCAGAAGCCCCGACCGGCGCCGGTGAGAACGATGGCCCGCGCCGCGCTGTCGCCGGCCAAAGCGCTTAGCGTCTGCACTAATTCGGTTTGCATAGCCTCGTTGATCGCGTTGAGTCGCTCGGGTCGATTCAATCGCAGGACGACGACGCCGTCGCGCGGCCGGTCGAGAACGAGTGTGTCGGCCTGAGTCATATCCGGGTCACACCCGCTCGACGATCGTCGCGGTACCCATGCCGCCACCGGTGCACATGGTCACCAGTCCTGTTGTCAGGTCGCGACGTTCGAGCTCGTCGAGCACGGTCCCGATCAGCATCGCGCCGGTCGCGCCGATCGGGTGGCCCAGCGCGATCGCGCCTCCGTTGACATTGACCCGATCCGGATCGAGGTCGAGGTCGCGGATCGCCTTGAGTGGGACGGCGGCGAACGCTTCGTTGATCTCCCACAGGTCGATGTCCGCCACGGTCATGCCGGCGCGCTGCAAGCAGCGCTGCGCGGCCGGCCCCGGCGCGGTGAGCATGATGATCGGTTCGCTGCCGATCGTGGCGGCGGCCCGGATCTGCCCCCTCGGCTCTACGCCGTTGGAGCGCGCCCAGTTCGGCGACGCGAGCAACACCGTACCCGCGCCGTCGACGACCCCGGAGGAGTTGCCCGCGTGGTGAACGTGGTCGACGTGGTCGATGCTGGGGTAGCGCTGCAGGCAGATCTCGTCGAACGTGCGGTGCTCCCCGTCGACACCGGCGGCGCCCATCGCGGCGAACGCCGGCCGCAGCCGTGCCAGCGACTCCGGGGACGTGCCGGGGCGGGGGTGCTCGTCGCGGGCGAATGGACCTTCGGGCGTGGCGACTTCGACCAGGGAGCGATCGAATCTTCCCCCGTCGATGGCGGCGGCAGCTCGGTTTTGGCTCAGTGTGGCGTAGGTGTCGACGACCTCGCGAGTGAAGCCTTCGAGCGTCGCGATGAGGTCAGCCGAAATACCTTGCGGTACTGACGGATACAGTGCGCGAAAGTCCGCGTTGTTGCCATCGATCGTCGGCACTCCGGCCGTGACGTCCCAACGTGACATCGATTCGACTCCGCCCGCGATCACCAAATCGTTGATGCCCGCCGCGATCGACGACGCCGCGACGGTGACGGCTTGCTGACCGGATCCACAGAAGCGATTCAGTGTCATCCCGGGCACGGTCTCCGGCCAGTCGGCGAGCAGGACCGATAGGCGTGCGATGTCGTCACCGTGGTCACCGGACAGGATGCCGTTGCCGGCGATCACGTCCTCGACGTCCGCGGGGTCGAAACCGGTGCGCTCGGCAAGGGCGGTCAGGCAGGTGGCGAGCAGCGTCTGCGGATGCACGTTGTGCAGTCCGCCGTCGGGGCGGCCCCGCCCGCGCGGCGTGCGCACCGCGTCGAGAATCCAGGCGTCGATGGTGGGCTCCGATCGTTGGGCTAGGGGTTCGATGCGGCGAATCCCTAGTGATCGTAATTCGTCTCTCGACTTTGGAGAATAACCCTCTCCAAAACAGCGAAGCCATTCTCGGCACGGTTCGGCCATCGGTGCCGCGGCTACGCCGGGGCAGTGTCGCGTTGCGGCGTGGTGGTGGACCGCCCGGCCCGGCGCAGCGTGGCGGCCGGCGTCTCGCCGTACCGGCTCGCGTGCGCCGCGGCGAACCGCCCGGGGTTCGAGTATCCCCAGCGCTTGGCGATCGAGGCGACGGTTTCGACCGAGGGATCGGACTCGAGCAGCTCCTGATGCGCACGCCGCAGCCGCACCTGCCGCAGGTACGTCATCGGCGACATGCCCATGTGGCGAATGAAACTCTGCTGCAGTGCGCGTGAGCTGACGTGGCATTCGGCGGCCAGGCAGGCAATCGTCAGCGGGAGATGGGGCTCCGACTCGATGATGTCAACCGCGGGCCGAATAGTGTGCGGTGCAACATTTTTGGCTCTTTCTGCGAGCGCCTCCCGGTGCGGGTGGTCCGCGGCGAGCAGCAGCGCATGCAGCAGGCTGTCCACGAAAGGCGTTGCGACCAGCGGTTGTGTCAGGGCACTGTCGCTTCGAAAGAGCTCCTGGGCGAACACGGTGAACATGTGCATCCAGCTGCGTGCGGGCCCCTTGGTAGTGACCATGGACGTGCTGAATTCAATCTGTGTGGTCAGCGGGCGCCCGAGCGCCTCGCCGAGCGTGTCCTCCAGTGCATTGCGGCTCACCCGCAATGCAATCATTCGGCAGCCCGCTTGCCAGCGGGGAACGATCAGTTCACCTTCGGGGAGACAAATCGTGGCAAGGCCGGGCGCATAGGTAATCGAGGAACCGCGCTGAAATAACTCCATTCGGCCGGACGCGAGAATATTGACTTGGTAAAACGGCCGGTCGTGTGCACAGCGGATGCGGGCGTCGACGTTGAGAGCCAGGTCAAACACCGTAATCGGCCCGACCGCACCGACCCGCTGGCTCAGCGAAAACGGCTTGCGGCGGTCAACGGGACCGAGCGTTTGCAGGCACGGAAATAATTTGGCGACTTGTTTGAAGGCGTCGGTTGTTCTGAGTTCCGCAACCGTAGCCGGCTGGCTTTTCTCGTCCATTTCCAACCCCGCTTCTCCTGCGCCCGCTTGACCGCACTCCTCGGGCATTCGCGGCGACTAAGCGTACGGATCGCTTGTGTGGCGGACGTCACATCGATTGCGGATCCGGCACCTTCCGGGGTCCGGGCCTGCCGGACTCGGCAACAGGCCGACCCACATGCGCGCAGCAAAGTGTCTCAAACGTTGCGCGAACTGTACCGAGAAGAGGTATCGCGGCTCCAGTGGCTCTAATCTCGCTGTGAAAGCGTTATCCGACAACGGATTTCGCATCGGAGTGACATGACAACATCGTCAGCGCAGTGTCCCACAGCGCACCAGGAACTGTTGGCCGATGCGGTGCGGTTGCAGCCGCTACTTCGCGAGAGCACGTTGGCAAGTGAGGCGATGCGCAAGCTGCCGGACGAAGTGATCAATGCACTGACTGACGCCGGTTTCTTCCGCTTGCTCAAGCCCCGTCGATTCGGCGGTGTGCACGCCCCGCAACGGACGGTGCTCGAGATCGTTGAAACACTCGGCCGGGCAAACGCATCGGCGGCCTGGCTGGTGAGCATCGCCGCCACCGCCGCGGTGGTGGCGCGGCATGGCTCGCCGCAGGCGCAATCCGAAATCTTCAGCGTGCCCGACTCCCGGATCGCCGGTGGGCTGACTCCCGGCAACGCGCGGCGGGTGGACGGCGGATTCTCGATTAGCGGAAGCTGGCCGTACGCATCGGGGGCCCCGCATGCCGACTGGGCATCGATCAGCGTCGCGGTACCCGACCAGGACAACGGGGGAACGGAGAACTTTCTGTGCTTCGTACCGGCCTCCGAAGTGCGGTTGCGCGACACCTGGCACACGGCCGGCATGCGCGGCACCGCGAGCCAAACATGGTTGGCTGAACATGTTTTCGTTCCGGAACACCGCGCTATCGGGTTGGACACATTGATCAGCGGGCGGATGTCGGGAAACCAATCCGGGTATCGGCTGCCATTGGCGCCGATGGCCGCTCTGCTTCTGGTGGGGCCGTTGCTCGGCCTTGGCCAAGCTGCCGCGGACCTGGTGCTTCAGACGGCTCCGTCGAAGTCATTGGCCAACACATTCTTTGCCCACCAAAGTGATTCGGCGGGCGTGCAGATACAGCTCGCCGAGGCGAAACTCAAGTTACGGACCGCCAGGCTGCACGCCTTCGAGGTCGCCGACGCGTTGGACGAGGGTCAGATCGTGAACGGCGAAGCGGGATACCCGCTTCGCGCCCAAGCGCGAGCGCAGTGTGGCTACGCCGCCCGTCAAGTGCTCGAGGCGATTCATACGCTGATCAACGTCCACGGCGCGGGCAGCTTCGCCGATTCCAGTGCGATGCAGCAATATTGGCGTGACGCCAACGTCGGGGCGCGCCATGCCGCATTGAATGCCTATGTCGGTTACGAGATCTATGGAAAGTCAATGCTGGGTGTGCCCGAACGCATCGCCCCGCTGGTGTGAGAAGGGAGCCGGCCATCGCGACTGGACACCCCGGTATGGAGGAATCATGAATTTCGGCAGCCCATTTCCCGACGTCGTCATCCCGGACGCCGGTGTGTACGAGTACGTGTTCGGCGACCTCGCCGACGCCGACGCCGATCGGGTAGCCCTGGTCGAGGCCGCAACCGGAACCGAAGTGACCTATCGCGCGCTGGTCACCCGGATCCAGTCCTTCGCCACCGCGTTGGCGGGGCGCGGTATCGGCGTGGGCGACGTGGTGGCGCTGCTCTCACCGAACAGTGCGGCGTTCGCAGCCGCGTTGCACGGGATCCTGCGGGCCGGCGCGACGGTGACGCCCATCAGTGTCTTGTCCACCGTGGACGAGATCGCACGCCAGATAGCGGATTCGGGTGCGCGACTGTTGATCGCGGCCCCGCGACTGCGGGAGCAGGCCGAGGAGGCGGCTTACGCGGCGGGGTTGTCCAGTGGCGATGTGTTGCCGCTGGATATTGGCGATCTCGCAAACTCAACGGGCAGTCGGGGTCCGGAGATCGAGTTTGATCCCGCAACACAGGTGGCGGTGCTTCCCTTTAGTTCCGGAACCACCGGAAAACCCAAGGGCGTGATGCTTACTCATCGCAATCTCGTCGCCAACGTAGCCCAATTACACCCAGTGTCAGGCGTGGATCCCGATGACACACTGATCGCGGTGGTTCCTTTCTTTCACAGCTACGGGTTGACCGGGCTCCTGTGCGCCGCGCTACGGAACCGAGCGCGGCTGATCGTCATGCCGTCGTTCGACCTGAGCGCGTTCTTGGCCGCCATCGAGAAGTACCGCGTCACCCAGGCTTACATCGCACCGCCGGTGGCGGTCGCATTGGCCAAAGACCCGCTGGTCGATTCCTTTGACCTGTCTTCCCTGCATACCCTGACATCGGCGGCCGCGCCCCTGGACGAGGGACTGGCCACCGCGGTCACCCAGCGACTCGGCTGCCGCATCGTGCAGGCATACGGGATGACCGAATTGAGTCCGGCCAGCCACGTCATTCCGCTGCACGGCCGGCATCCGGCAGGCGCCGAGGCACCGGTCAGTTCGTGTGGGTGGACGGTGCCTAACTCGCAGAGCAAGCTTGTCGACATCAAGACGGGGGACGAAATACCGGTTCCCTCTTCCGGTTTGAGTGAGCCGGGTGAGCTGTGCTTCCGGGGACCGAACGTGATGGCGGGTTATCTCGAAAACGCCGCCGCGACGGCGGAGATCATCGACGCCGACGGGTTTCTGCATACCGGTGATCTGGCGCGGGTGGATGCCGCGGGCTGTGTGTACATCGTGGACCGGCTCAAGGAGCTGATCAAGTACAAGGGATATCAGGTCGCACCCGCCGAACTCGAGGCGCTGCTGTTGACCCACCCGGGGATCGCCGACGTCGCGGTTGTCGGTGTCTTTCATAATGTTTCGGGCGAGGAGATCCCGAAGGCCTTCGTGGTAAGGCAGGTTGGCGCCGCACTCTCGAAAGGTGAGGTCATCGACTTCGTCGCAGCGAAAGTGGCTCCCTACAAGAAGATTCGTCAGGTTGAGTTCGTCGAGAAGATTCCGAAGTCGCCGACGGGCAAGATTCTGCGCAGGGATCTGCGAGCGCGCCAACCGTGACGAGCACTTCGACAACACGTGCCAAACGCATCGCTGCCCAGGGTTGACTCAATCGAAGTCGGTGCCGCCGGTCAGCTGTTCCCATTTCGCGATCTCACTCGCGCGGGCGTCCGCGGTGTAGCGATACAAAGCCAGCGCGTCGGGGCCCAGGAGCAGGAATGCAGGCGGTTCGCTGGATTCGACGGCGGTGACGATCGCGGCACCGGCTTTGGCCGGGTCACCGGCCTGATTGCCGTGCATCGTGTCGTTTTCCTTGCGGCGCTGTCCGGCGGTCCCGGCGTAGTCGTCGATGACCGTGGCCGACTGCACGAGCGAGCGTCCGGCGAAGTCGGTTCGAAACGCTCCAGGTTCGACCACCGTCACAGAAATTCCGAGCGGGGCCAACTCGCCGCGAAGCGCGCCGCTCATGCCCTCGAGTGCCGCTTTGGCGGCTGAATAGTAGCCCGATCCCACCGGCATCACCTGGGCGCCGATCGAGGAGATGTTCACAATCGCGCCGCTGCGGCGCGCCCGCATGCCGGGCAGCACGGCCTTGATCATCGCGACGGCACCAAAGAAGTGCGTGTCGAACAGGGCGCGGACTTCGGTGTCGTCGCCTTCTTCGACTGCGGCTCGATAGCCGTATCCGGCGTTGTTGACCAGCACGTCGATGCCGCCGAACCGCTCGTCGGCCTGCTCGACGGCCGAAGCGATCTGGTCGGGTTTGGTGACGTCCAGCGCGACGGTCAGCACCCGATCCGGAGCGATGTCGGCCAGTTCGGCGACCTTCGCGGCGTCGCGTGCGGTGACGACGGCATTGTGGCCGGTGTCGATGACGGCTTCGGCGAGGGCTCTGCCGAGTCCGGTTGAGCAGCCGGTGACGAGCCAGGTGGGCATGGGCGATCCCCTTCGGTGTGGTGGCGCAATCAGCTCCGGCATCGTTTCTAGCTCAGTCGGTCAGTGCGCGGCCCACGATCAACGGATCCGGTTCGCTCACCACCTCGTCGTCCTTGTCGTCGTAGTCGGATTTAGCGAGCACATAGCGCATGGCGTTGATGCGTGCCCGTTTCTTGTCGTTGCTGCGCACCACGATCCACGGCGCAACATCGGTATCGGTGGCCTCGAACATTGCTTCCTTGGCCTCGGTGTACTGGTTCCAGCGATCTATCGACTCCATGTCCATCGGCGAAAACTTCCAGTTCCGGACGGGATCGACCAGCCGGATGGCGAAGCGGGTCCGTTGTTCGGCGGGGGAAACGGAAAACCACAGTTTGGTCAGGCTGATGCCGTTGGCGACCAGCATCCCCTCGAAAAGCGGTGCCTGTTGCATGAATTCGGCGTATTGCTCGGGTGAACAGAAACCCATCACCTTTTCGACGCCGGCCCGGTTGTACCACGACCGGTCGAACAGCACCATCTCGCCACCGGACGGCAGGTGACTGATGTAGCGCTGGAAATACCACTGTGTCTGTTCACGCTCCGTCGGCTTCTCCAGCGCGACGACTCGCGCCCCGCGCGGATTGAGATGTTCCATGAACCGCTGAATGGTGCCGCCTTTGCCGGCCGCGTCGCGTCCCTCGAACACGATGAGGTGCCTGCATCCGTTGCGCTTGCTGTGGTTCTGCAGCTTGAGCAGCTCGATTTGCAGGCGCCGTTTCAAATCCTCGTATTCGTCGCGCGGCATCCGGTGCTCGTAGGGATACCGTTCACGCCACGTCTGGATGTGATTCCCCTCCCGGTCGAGCAGGATCGGGTCGTCGTCATCGTCGTCCCTGACGGTGTAGCCGTGTTCGGGAGTGGACAGGGCCTCGAGGTCTATCTCTGCCATGTCATCCGACGCTAGTCCCAGGGACGGCGCCGGTGGCCGGCGACGTACGCTCGGTGCCCGCGGCGGCGACTCCGGCTACCGGTTGCACGCCAAAGCCCATGGTGCACTGAATCATTCGATCCAGCGGCGCGTAGTCCCGGCCGTCACCCAGTTACGACACCGACGCGGCGCGCCGCTCCAGGCGATAGGTTCGCATGAATCCGCCCGGGTGCGTCGTGAGCGTCACCTCGACCGCGCCGCTGGGCGCGACGACGTAGCGCTCCTCGACATCCGGCCCGTTCGTGCACCGGCCGACCGGCTGGCGCCCGAGGTCGTCGCGGTCGTAGAGCGCGGGGTCGAAGGGAAACAGAACCGGATCGTAGGGCGTCACGTCCCCGTCGGGGCGGCCGTTGACCAGGCGGCTGCACTCCACGAAGCGGAAGTGCCCGATGTTGTGCGCTGCCTGGTATGTCCGCCGGACGATGAGCGGCGTCTGGCCGTCGGCGGGCAGCGAGACGTCTTTGCCCACGATCGGATCGAAGACGACGCCGGCGCCGGCTTCGGCCTCGCGGAACACCCCGAAGTGTCGCGAAAAGCGTTCCGACAGCGCGAAACCCGACTCTTTGTCCAGGAAGACGGCAAGGCCGATGGCCGTGGCGGCAAACGGATGAGGGGAGCGTTTCACCCGCTTCTCGCCGAAGGTGCTGCGCAGCATCCGGGAGATCAGGGGGAAGCCGCCGGCCCCGCCCACCACGTAGATGCCGGCGACCTCGGACCACGCCACGTCCCCGCTGCCGTCGCGCAGGATGCGGTTGAGGAGTTCGATCGTGGGCTCGACGAGCGGCGCACAGGCCGCGTAGACGTCGTCGATGCCGCACGAAAACGGTGCCCGGTCGACCCCGTCGTCGATCCCGGACATGTCGACCAGGAAGCGCCTCGTCTGCGGCCCGACGGCCTCCTTGCGAAGCGCACACTCCTCACGGAGAAGGTCCAGCGCGGCGGAGTCCACGTCGCGAAGTTTCGCGCCTTCGGAAACGAGTCGCACAATCGCCTCGTCGAAATCGTCGCCGCCGAGTCGCTGAATGCCCTCGCTGATCACGACCTCATTGGAGTGCCCGGTCATCTTGAGCAGCGACGCGTCGAAGGTGCCGCCGCCGAGGTCGTAGATGAGCACGTATTCGCGTTTGGCGGTGATGGTGGAGCGGTATCGGTGGGCGTATTCGAGGCTGGCCGCGGACGGCTCGTTCAGCAGTGCGACGACGTGAAAACCCGCCGCCACGAAGGCGTCCAGCGTCAACAGGCGCTGGGCGCTGGCGGCATTGGCGGGCACGCTGATGGCAGCCTCGATGGTGTCACCGGCCGTCAGGCTGCCATTCGAGCGCTGCAGAAGATCGCTTTTGAGCTGGGCCAGAAATCCGGTGAGCAAGTCGGTCAACCGATAGCTGCGGCCGGCCAGCGTCACCTCGGTCTGTGGCCCGGCGTCGTTGAGCAGGCGTTTGATCGATCGCAGCACCGACCATTCCGGATCGTGGCGAACGGCCGCGGCGTCGACCCCGAAGCGCAGTTCCCCGGCCGTGTTGGCGGCGATGAGTGACGGCCAGGCATCGACGCCGTCGAACGAGACGACCGGGTAGTTACCACGGTCGACGAGCGCGACGACAGTGTGGGTGGTGCCGAAGTCGATACCGACTCTCATTCCGCACGATCTTAGTGTGGTGCAGCGAACTTCGGGACTATCGATTTCCGGCGTGGCGCTCGCCGGACGACGCTGCCTGCGGTGTCGCCCATTGGCGTTGCACCTCTCGCTCCGCGGGGGTGGCTATCAGGCTCGACGGCGCGAACTTCTTCGACGGGATCGGGTCGTCCTCGGTCAACGGCCGGCCGCCGCCGCGAATTGCTTTGAGCGCGACGACAATTCCGATGACCAGCACGATGACCACCACGACCGCGAAAAGTATCGACAGCGTTCCCTGGATGAAGGTGTTCCTGATGACCGCGTCGAGCTGATGGACATTCTTGGCCGAACCGAACGCGGTTTTGCCCGCGTCCTTGGCCGCTGAGTACTGTAAGTGCTGGGACCAGTAGCCGATCGCCGGGTCGGCGGAGAAGATCTTCTGCCACGACGCGGTCAGGGTGACCGTCAGATCCCACAGCAGCGGGACGCCCGGGATCCACGCCCACTTCAGCAGGCCCTTCTTGACGACGATCACGGTGACGACCGTCAGCGCAATCGCGGCGAGCAGCTGGTTGGCGATCCCGAACAGCGGGAACAGCGTGTTGATTCCGCCGAGGGGATCGGTCACACCCATCAGCAGGATGCTGCCCCATGCCACTGCCACGATCAGGCTGCAGACCCAGACCCCGGGGCGCCAGCTCGGATTGCGCAGCTTGGCCAGCGGACCGCCCAGGTTGCCGAGCGCGTCGGAGAGCATGAAGCGGGCGACCCGGGTGCCGGCGTCGACGGCGGTCAGGATGAACAGCGCCTCGAACATGATCGCGAAGTGGTACCAGAACGCCTTGAGGCCGCCGCCGCCGAACGCCCGGTTCAGGACCTCGGACATGCCCACGGCCAGCGTCGGGGCTCCACCGGTGCGCGACACGATTGACTTTTCACCGACGCCGGCGGCGGCCTGATTGAGCTGGTCCGCGGTCGCCGGCGCCCCGGACAGGCCGAGTCCGTTGACGTAGTGTGCGGCCGTGGCCGCGGTGCCGCCGGTCTGCGCGGCCGGGGCGTTCAGTGCGAAGTACACGTGCTGGTCCAGAATCGCCGCGCTGATCAGCGCCATGATCGCGACGAACGATTCGGTCAGCATGCCGCCGTAGCCGATGAAGCGCATCTGGCTTTCCTTCTCCAGCAGCTTCGGCGTCGTCCCCGAGGAGATCAGCGCATGGAACCCGGACAGCGCGCCGCACGCGATGGTGATGAACAGGAACGGGAACAGTGCGCCGGGAAAGACCGGCCCGTCGCCGGTGTGGGCGAACCGGGAGACGGCGGGCGCCTGAATCAGCGGGTGCGCGATAAAGATGCCGACGGCCAGCAACGCGATGGCGCCGACCTTCATGAAGGTCGACAGGTAATCGCGCGGTGCCAGCAGCAACCACACCGGCAACACCGACGCCACGAAGCCGTAGATGATGATCAACCACGACACCGTGACCGCTGACAAGTTCAACCAGGATGCGCCCCAAGAGGTTTCGCCGACCCAATTGCCGGAGGCCACGGCGATCATCAGCAGCATGAAGCCGATCACCGACACCTCGGCCACCCGCCCCGGGCGCAAGAATCGCAGGTAGCAGCCCATGAAGAGGGCGATCGGGATGGTCATCGCGATCGAGAAGACACCCCACGGGCTCTGGGACAGGCCTCGCACCACCACCAGCGCCAGCACCGCGACGATGATCACCATGATGACGAAGGCGCCGACCAGCGCGGCGGCCCCGCCTGCCGCGCCGAGCTCGTCGCGGGCCATCTGGCCCAGGGACCGGCCCCGGCGCCGCGTGGAGATCCACAGCACCAGGTAGTCCTGGACGGCGCCGGCGAACACCGCGCCGACGATGATCCAGATGCTGCAGGGCAAGTAGCCCATCTGGGTCGCCAGGACCGGGCCGACGAGCGGTCCCGCCCCGGCGATCGCGGCGAAATGATGGCCGAACAGCACCCGACGGTCGGTCGGCACGTAGTCGGTGCCGTCGTCGAAAACTTCGGCGGGCGTGGCGTGGTCGTCGCGCGGGCGGACGATCTTCGTCTCGATCAGCCGCGCGTAGAAGCGGAATCCGATGATGTAGGTGCAGATCGCGGCGACCACGATCCAGACCGCGTTGACCGTCTCGCCGCGCAGGAACGCGACGACGGCCCAGGCAAGGGCGCCGATTACCGCGATGATCCCGAACAAGATCTTGTGGCGGAAGCTGATGGGGGAGTGGTCGATGATGGCGACGGGGGGCAGGTCATCGTCCGTGTGGATGTAGCGGACATCGTTGTCGTGCACAGTCACGGTCAAACCCTACGACGACGAGAGGTTTGCCGCCCAGGCGAATCAGTACAGCGCACGGACGTTGTCGATCGTGTCGGCATCGGCCGGACTCTTGTCGTCGCGATAGCGCACGACCCGGGCGAATCGCAGCGCCACGCCGCCCGGGTAGCGCGTGGACTTCTGCACACCGTCGAGCGCGATTTCGACGACCTGCTCGGGACGCAGTTGGACCACGTAGCCGTCCATCGATCCGGCGGCGAGCTCGGTGAACCGCGCCGTCTGCCAGTCCAGCATCGCGTCGGTCATCCCCTTGAAAGTCTTTCCCACCATGATGAATTCGCCGGTCACCGAATCGCGTGCGCCCAGATGGATGTTGGACAGCTTGCCGCTTCGGCGCCCCGAACCCCACTCGACGGCGAGCACCACCAGGTCGAGGGTGTGGACCGGCTTGACCTTGAGCCAGCCCGCGCCGCGACGGCCGGCAAGGTAGGGCGCACCCGGCGCCTTCGCCATCACGCCTTCGTGACCGGCGGCCAGCGTCGCCTCCAGAAAGGCCGTGGCCGCGGCGGAATCGGCGGTGGCCAGCCGGTCGACCCGCTGCCGGGCCGGCACCAGCGCGTCCAGCGCGTCCAGCCGCTCGATGGTCGGGGCGTCCAGCAGGTCGACGCCGTCGCGGTGCAGGAGGTCGAAGAAGAACACCGAAAGTGGTTGCGCCGCCCGTGCTGCGGCCACGTCGACCGATCGGCCGAACCGGGATGCGGTTACCTGGAAGCGGTGCGGCCGGTTGTCGGGCCGCAGCGCGATCGCCTCACCGTCGGCGATGAGGTCGGTGACGGGCAGCGCCAGCGTCGCCTCCACCACCTCGGGCAGCCGGGCGGTGACGTCGTCCAGGCTTCGTGTGTAGACGGTGACGACATCACCGGCGCGGTGGATCTGCACTCGCGCGCCGTCCAGCTTGGCCTCGAAAATCGTTGTACCGCTGTGCCTTTCAAGTGCGTCGGTCACACTGGTGGCGGTCTGTGCCAGCATCGGGCCGACCGGTTGGCCCACCTTCAGGGCGAAGGCCTGCAGCGCCACCGCTCCGCCGGACAGGGCGGCCGCCGCCGCCGAGGGCAGATCGCCGCCCAGCATCGCCGCGCGCTGGACCGCGGCGGCCGGAATCTCGGCGGCCTTGGCGACCGCGTCGGCCATGATCCCGGCCAGCGCTCCTTGACGCAGTTCGCCGGACAGCAACCGCACCAGGAAGGTCTGCTCGGATTCGGTCGCGGCGGCCATCAGCTTGGCGAGGAGTTCGGCGCGACGAGCCTGCGATCCCTTGCCCGCGACCGCGCCGATCTCGGTGAAGCTGGCGTGCACACCGGTCACCGTCAGCCGCGGCTCGGCCGCCGCCGGTGGCCGCGTCCGCAACGATGCCCAGCCCACGCCGATCTGGCGTTGCGGGAGCTCACCGGAAAGCCATGACACGACGATGGCGACCACTTCGGGGTCGGATGCGGCGCGGCTGAGCAGGTCGGCGATGCGCGCGACCTTGGTCAGCCGCGACGACGTGGCGCCGACGTCGATCGATGTGGCTACCACCTCGAGAAGGAGCACGTTTGTCAGCTTGGCACGGCTCGGTGACAACCCTGCCGGACGGACACGCTAGCGTTCCTGCGTAACGTTACAGATTGCACACGATCTGACAACCCGAAAAGGAGAGGCCCGGATGGAGATCAATGGGAAGAAGGCCGTCATCATCGGCGGCGCGTCGGGGATGGGTCGGGCCACGGCCGAACTGTTCGCCGAGCGTGGTGCGGATGTTGCCATCTTCGACCGCGAGGGTTCCGACGGTAAAGCCGTTGCCGAAGGCATCAGTGGCGCGTTCTACCCGGTAGACGTCACCGACTACGCGGGAACCGAGGAGACACTGCAGACCGCGGTCGACAAGCTGGGCGGCCTGCATGTCGTGGTCACCACCGCCGGCGGCGGTATCGCCAAGCGCACGCTGACCAAGTCGGGCCCCCACGACCTCGAATCCTTCCAATCGGTTATCGATCTCAACCTGATCGCCACCTTCAACATCAGTCGGCTGGCCGCCGCGCACATGGCCAAGAACGAGCCCGAGGACGAAGAGCGCGGCGTCATCATCAACACCGCGTCGATCGCCGCGTTCGAGGGCCAGATCGGGCAGGTCGCCTACACCGCCGCCAAGGCGGCGATCGCGGGCATGTGCCTGACCATGGCCCGCGACCTGGGCTCGATGGGGATCCGGGCGCTGGCGATCGCCCCGAGCCTGTTCCTCACCGGGCTGACGTCGATGGTTCCCGACGAGATGGCGGCGACGCTGACCCGAGACGCGGCGTTCCCCAAGCGGATGGGCCGTCCCGAGGAGTACGCCAAGCTGGCGTTGGCGATCGTCGACAACCCGATGCTCAACGGCCAGTGCCTGCGCCTGGACGCCGGACAGCGCTTCGCACCCAAGTAGCGACCCGCGAGGGGCCCGTTAGAAGTCTCAGCGCAATAAGTACACTCTTTAGGCAGCCGCCCCGCTCCCCCTCGGAGCGGGGCCGGCTGACCACCCGGCGACGCTGCGGGGTGGGTACTGGCGCGAGGAGGTCCCCATGGGTATCGCACTTACCGACGACCATCGTGAGCTCGCCGAGGTCGCCCGGTCATTCTTGACTTCGCAGAAGGCGCGCCCGGCGGCGCGAGCCCTGCTGGACAGCCCCGACGAGAGCCGGCCCACCTTCTGGCCCGACATCGTCGAACTCGGTTGGCTCGGCCTGCACGTCGACGAGGAACACGGCGGCTCCGGCTACGGATTGCCCGAGCTGGTCGTGGTGATCGAAGAGCTCGGTCGCGCCGTCGCCCCGGGCCCGTTCGTCCCGACCGTGATCGCCTCGGCCGTGATCGCCAAAGACGGCTCTGCCGAACAGAAGTCACGGTTATTGCCCGGGCTGATCGATGGATCCGTCACCGCGGGCATCGGGCTGGACAGCCGGGTGCAGGTCAAAGACGGTGTCGCGGACGGCGAGGCCGGAGTCGTGCTGGGCGCGGGGCTGGCCGACCTGCTGCTGGTCGCCGCCGGCGACGACGTGCTGCTGCTGGACCGTGGCCGCTCGGGCGTGTCCATCGAGGTGCCCGACAATCTCGACCCCACTCGCCGTTCCGGGCGCGTACACCTGACCAACGTCAGCGTCGGTTCCGCCGACATCATCGCGGGCGCACGGGAATCGGCGCTGGCCCGGGCGCGGACCTTGCTCGCCGCCGAGGCGGTGGGCGGAGCATCCGACTGCGTCGACGCTGCCGTCGAGTACGCCAAGGTGCGCCAGCAATTCGGCCGCACCATCGCGACATTCCAGGCGGTCAAGCACCACTGCGCGAACATGCTCGTCGCCGTGGAGTCGGCGACGGCCGCGGTCTGGGACGCCTCGCGCGCGGCCTCCGAAGACGAGGAGCAATTCCGCCTGGTCTCGGCAGTCGCTGCGGCACTGGCATTTCCGGCCTACGCGCGTAATGCCGAACTCAACATCCAGGTGCACGGCGGCATCGGTTTCACCTGGGAGCATGACGCGCACCTGCATCTGCGCCGGGCACTCGTGGCATCCGCGCTTTTCGGCGGCGACACTCCGGCCCGCGACGTGTTCGAACGCACCGCGGCGGGAGCCGTCCGGGAGAACAGTCTGGATCTGCCTCCCGAGGCCGAGGAACTGCGCACCCGGATCCGGGCCGACGCCGCCGAACTCGCCGCCCTGGACAAGGAGGCGCAACGCGACAAGCTGATCGCGACCGGCTACGTGATGCCGCACTGGCCCAAGCCGTGGGGCCTGGCCGCCGATGCGGTGGAGCAGTTGGTCATCGAGGAAGAGTTCAAGGCGGCCGGCATCAAGCGTCCGGACTACGGCATTACCGGCTGGGTGATCCTGACCCTGGTCCAGCATGGAACTGATTGGCAGATCGAAAGATTCGTCGAGAAGGCGTTACGCAAAGACGAGATTTGGTGCCAGCTGTTCTCCGAACCCGAGGCCGGCTCGGACGCGGCGTCCATCAAAACCAAGGCCACTCGCGTCGACGGTGGCTGGAAGATCAACGGGCAAAAGGTGTGGACCAGCGGAGCCCACTACTGCGCGCGCGGCCTGGCCACCGTGCGCACCGACCCCGATGCGCCCAAGCACGCCGGCATCACCACGGTGATCGTCGACATGAAAGCGCCCGAGGTCGAGGTGCGGCCGCTGCGCCAGATCACCGGCGGCTCGGACTTCAACGAGGTGTTCTTCAACGATCTGTTCGTTCCCGACGAAGACGTGGTCGGCACTCCCAACTCGGGGTGGACGGTCGCCCGTGCCACGCTGGGCAACGAGCGGGTCAGCATCGGCGGCAGCGGGTCGTTCTACGAGGGATTGGCGACCGCACTGGTCGAGCTGGCCAAGCAGCACGCAGATCGGTTGGCGGGCGCCGACATTCGAGTCGGGTCCTACCTGGCCAACGAGACCGCGTTGCGCCTGCTCAACCTGCGCCGGGTGGCCCGCAGCGTCGAAGGCGCGGGACCGGGGCCGGAAGGCAACGTGACCAAGCTGAAGCTAGCCGAGCACATGGTGGAGGGCGCCGCGATCATGGCGGCCCTGACCGGCCCCGAGGTCGCGCTGGTGGACGGCGCCGGGGCCGCGCCGGGCCGGCTGATCATGGGCGCACGCGGCATGGCGATCGCCGGGGGCACCTCGGAAGTCACCCGGAACCAGATCGCCGAGCGGATTCTGGGTATGCCGCGCGACCCGCTGATCAACTAGCGGTCCCGTCAGGCCGGGCGGGGCACCGCCGCCAATCGTGATTGACCGATCCAGCCCTGCACGGCCCGGCGAGCCCCGGCGCTTCCGTGGATAGTCAGTGTGCCGCTCAGCATGGCGCGCGACCACGAGATGTCACCGCGCCACAACTCGGTCAGCGTGCGCAGGGGCGTCTCGACCGTCGCGGCGACCTCATACCCCGGGTCGAAATCGCATACGTCAGCAGATCCTTCGGACACCATCAGCCACCAGCGCGAGGCCTTGACGGGCACCTCGGTGAAGCGGAACGCCACCACTGTGCGCGCTCGCGGCCACTCGTCGATGGAGATCGAGCGATGGATATCCCACATCAACAGGTGCGGATCCAGATCGTCGTCACCAATCTCGGGCATCCAACGCAGCCCCCACTCGCCGAGTGCATCCACCACCGGCGCGAGTTCCCGCCCGCACGGTGTCAGTGCATACGAGGTTCGGCCGTCGACATCGGTGCGCTCGACAACACCGGCGCGGCTGAGCGACTTCAGTCGCTTGGACAACAGTGCCGGCGACATCTTCGGGACTCCGCGTCGTAGATCGTTGAAATGCGCACTGCCTTGCAGTAATTCACGCACGACAAGCAGTGTCCACCGTTCATCGAGCAATTCCATCGCCTTGGCGACCGGACAGAACTGACCATATGTCGTCATCTGGGCGCTTCCCTTCACGTGTGTCCAGTACACGCCATACCAGCGGGATTAACTAGTACAAATTGTGTACCTCAAGGGATTCAGATCTGGCACTTTAATCGGTTGATCGGTCAAGCAGACGATGGTGGCCAACGACCGGAAGGGAAGGCCATCATGACCGCAGCAGCGAAAGCTGACCGCATCGGCGAAGAAAGCAAGCACCGGGCGGTGTGGGCTTTGGGCGACTACAGCGCGGTAGCAGCCGCGGTCGCGGCGCCATTGGGGCCGATACTGGTGCAGGCGAGTGGGATCGGCGTGGGCGATCGGGTGCTAGACGTCGCCGCGGGCAGCGGCAATGTCGCGATACCGGCCGCGGAAAGCGGTGCCGATGTGGTGGCCAGTGATCTGTGCCCCGACCTATTGGACCGCGGTCAAGCGATTGCTCGGACCCGCGGCATCGAGCTGCAATGGCTCGAGGCCAACGCCGAAGCGCTGCCGTGCGATAGCGACGGGTTCGACGCGGTGCTGTCCTGCGTCGGTGTGATGTTCGCGCCGCGCCACCAGCGCGCC
The DNA here is from genome assembly GCF_059812735.1 of Mycobacterium sp. NGS40. Lineage (NCBI taxonomy): Bacteria > Bacillati > Actinomycetota > Actinomycetes > Mycobacteriales > Mycobacteriaceae > Mycobacterium > Mycobacterium sp. NGS40. The sequence goes on along the minus strand of NZ_JCALDG010000014.1, from coordinate 792 downwards.
GCCGACGAGTTGGTGCGGGTCTGTCGGCCCGGCGGGACGATCGGGTTGATCAGCTGGACACCGGAAGGATTCGTTGGTGCGATGTTCGCGACGATGCAGCCTTACGTTGCGGCGCCACCACCTGGTGCGCAGCCCGCGACGATGTGGGGCGACACCGACTACGTGCGTGCCCTGCTGTCGGACCGCGTCGTTGAGTTCAGCGCGCAACGCCGTGTGCTGCAAGTGGATTGCTTCGCCGACGGGGCAGCTTTCCGCGACTTCTTCAAGGCGAATTACGGGCCGACGCTCGCCGCGTACCGCGGTATCGCCGACGAGCCGGAGCGCGTTGCCGCGTTGGACACGCAGCTGGCCGAACTAGGCAGCCGATACCTGGTCGGGTCCTCGAAGATGGAGTGGGAGTACTTGTTGGTGACTGCGCGCAAGCGCTGATCAACTAGAGCGGTGCGAACAACGGCGCCCCGCCGGCGCCCTTGTGCGGCTTGATGCTGACCGGCATCCCGCACGTCACCGAATCCGGTTCGCAGTCAACGATATTGGCGGCAACCCGCAGCCCGGCCTGTTCGGCGAGCTCGACGATGGCGATCACATAGGGGACGGGGATCTCCGGGTTATACGGATGGTGGTTGACGGTGTAGGTGAACACCGTGCCCTGTCCGGAAATCGGGCGCGCGACCAGCCTGGCGCCGCATTCGCGGCATTCGCCGGTCGCGGGATGCACCCAGCGCGAGCAATCGGCGCAATGCTCGATGAGCAGCGGTGATGTCGACTCGGCTGACACGGGCAATACAGTAC
>NZ_JCALDG010000139.1:0-335 GCF_059812735.1 Mycobacterium sp. NGS40 | reverse complement strand
GCAGCGCTCCACGGTGCGGGTCCATGGCCCGGTCGCCGGCCAGCTGACGCGCTCCCAGGCCGCTGCAGTTGACGATGAGGTCAGCTCCGTATTCGGAAAGCAACCGATCCTCGTGTTCCTCGAGCGGACCGGAGATACTTGCCCGGATGGCCTTGACACCCTCGGCCTCGGCTTGGCTGGCCAGCCAGGTTAGGTATCTGTCGGTATTTATGGTGGGTGCCAAATGCGAATACGCGTCGACGACCCCGGCGTTCGGGTTGACACCGTGGGCTTCGATCAGTGCGGCGTCATGCACGAACCCCGGTACATACTTTTCGAGCTCGAGCATTTTCTCT
>NZ_JCALDG010000138.1:0-335 GCF_059812735.1 Mycobacterium sp. NGS40 | reverse complement strand
GGAGAAAATGCTCGAGCTCGAAAAGTATGTACCGGGGTTCGCGCATGACGCCGCACTGATCGAAGCCCACGGTGTCAACCCGAACGCCGGGGTCGTCGACGCGTATTCGCATTTGGCACCCACCATCAATACCGACAGGTACCTGACCTGGCTGGCCAGCCAAGCCGAGGCCGAGGGTGTCAAGGCCATCCGGGCCAGTATCTCCGGTCCGCTCGAGGAACACGAGGATCGGTTGCTTTCCGAATACGGAGCTGACCTCATCGTCAACTGCAGCGGCCTGGGAGCGCGTCAGCTGGCCGGCGACCTGGCCATGGACCCGCACCGTGGAGCGCTGT
>NZ_JCALDG010000137.1:0-347 GCF_059812735.1 Mycobacterium sp. NGS40 | reverse complement strand
TCATTCCGCCGATGCCGGTGTGGGGTCGGTGGTGATTGTAGTGATGCAGCCAGTGCTGGTAGGTTCCGGCGCGTTCGGCCTCAGAGCGGTAGGTCTGCGCATAGGCCCATTCGGTGGTCAGGGTGCGGTTGAATCGCTCGACTTTGCCGTTGGTCTGTGGCCGGTAGGGCCGGGTCCTCTTGTGGGTGATGTCGGGGCCGAGCGCTTCAGCGAAATTCTTTGACCGGTAACAGGATCCATTGTCGGTCAACACTCGTTTGACGGTGATGCCGTGGTCGGCGAAGAACGCGTTGGCGCGTTTCCAGAATCCCGCGGCGGTTTCTTTGCGTTCGTCGGTGAGGTCCTCG
>NZ_JCALDG010000136.1:0-357 GCF_059812735.1 Mycobacterium sp. NGS40 | reverse complement strand
CTCCTCGTCGTCGGCAGCCACGGCCGCGGCGGATTCGCCGGAATGATGCTCGGCTCAGTCAGCTCCGCAGTGGCTCAAGCGGCCCGCATACCGGTGATCGTTGCGCGCCACCCCAAGCATCAGCAACGGTCTGCGAATCAGTAAAGCCACGCGCGTTTGGTTTCGCGAATCAGCCACACCAACCTAGACATCACAGCGGTTTTGGGGAGTTATCTAGCAGTCGTTGGGTCCATTATATGGCCGGCCCCGACGGGGGGAACGAGCTGGCCAGTGACGTAATACCACGCGCAGCGAGCGCTGCGCATCATGTGAGCCTAGTCGTGTAATAGCCCGGCGCTCAACGCTTCCCGTACGGCC
>NZ_JCALDG010000135.1:0-359 GCF_059812735.1 Mycobacterium sp. NGS40 | reverse complement strand
TGGCGGCGTTGATCGCCGGGTTGCCGGCGCGGTACCCGCTCAAGGGTGTGTTCCATGCGGCCGGGGTGCTCGACGACGGGTTGATCGCGTCGTTGACGCCGCACCGCATGGACACGGTGTTGCGGAGCAAGGTCGATGGTGCGTGGAACCTGCACGAGCTCACCCGGGACATGGATCTGTCGGCGTTCGTGATGTTCTCCTCGATGGCCGGCATCGTCGGGTCCCCGGGCCAGGGCAACTACGCCGCGGCGAACAGTTTCCTCGACGAATTGGCGACCTACCGGCGAGCCCACGGCCTGGCGGGATTGTCGATCGCCTGGGGACTGTGGGAACAGGCCAGCGGCATGACCCGACACCTC
>NZ_JCALDG010000134.1:0-366 GCF_059812735.1 Mycobacterium sp. NGS40 | reverse complement strand
GGGTGGAAAGGCTGCGTAAAACATCTTTAGTCCTCCAGCTCCGGGATGACGATGATGGTGGCGGCGGCGGGGTCCGCTTCGGCGACGAGGCTGCCGAGGGCGGCTGCCGTCGCGGCATTGCTGCTCACCGTGTGGGTCGAGGTGGCGGCGACGGCGCGACCGGCCAGGCTGGACAAAGCCATCTGGCTGAACGCGCCTTCCTCGCCGATCAGCGATGCGGCCGGGACGGCCGCCAGGTTGGCGGGCAGCGACTGCGCGAGCATCCTGATGTTCGGGGCGGCTTCGGTCCACCCCTGTGGCACCGACATGCTTCCGACCAAAGCCGATTTGCCCATCGAGCCCGTCACCGGCGCCCCGCCGACAGCG
>NZ_JCALDG010000133.1:0-366 GCF_059812735.1 Mycobacterium sp. NGS40 | reverse complement strand
TGCTGTCGGCGGGGCGCCGGTGACGGGCTCGATGGGCAAGTCGGCTTTGGTCGGAAGCATGTCGGTGCCACAGGGCTGGACCGAAGCCGCCCCGAACATCAGGATGCTCGCGCAGTCGCTGCCCGCCAACCTGGCGGCCGTCCCGGCCGCCTCGCTGATCGGCGAGGAAGGCGCGTTCAGCCAGATGGCTTTGTCCAGCCTGGCCGGTCGCGCCATCGCCGCCACCTCGACCCACACGGTGAGTAGCAATGCCGCGACGGCAGCCGCCCTGGGCAGCCTCGTCGCCGAAGCGGACCCCGCCGCCGCCACCATCATCGTCATCCCGGAGCTGGAGGACTAGACATGTTTTACGCAGCCTTTCCACCG
>NZ_JCALDG010000132.1:0-376 GCF_059812735.1 Mycobacterium sp. NGS40 | reverse complement strand
TCAGCCGCGCCGCGTGCACGACGCCGGAACGCACCACCAATTGCGGTTCACCGCAAGCGATCACCTCGGCAACATCCAGCGAACCGTCCGAATCGACCAGCACCACCCGGCCCGGCTGCTCGGCCTGCGCCGACCGCACCAACCCCCACACCGCCGCACCCGCCAGATCGGACACACCCTCACCGGCCAGCCCCACCGCGCCGCGAGTCAGCACAACCAACGGCCCCGCATCGCCGCCGGCCAACCACGACTGCAACACACCCAACGCCTCACGAGTGGCCGCATACACCGACTCAACCGTGGTGCCCGAACCCGGCTCCCACACCGTCACGTCCTGTCCGCCAATGGTTTTGGCCTCCAGGGCAACCGGCGACCA
>NZ_JCALDG010000131.1:0-386 GCF_059812735.1 Mycobacterium sp. NGS40 | reverse complement strand
CCTTGGGCCCTGTACGGCCTGCTATTCACTATCGTGATCCTCTTCGCCTTACAGGGCGATCAAATCACCAGCAGGCCATTCGATGTCGCCCGAATCGCTTTGCCGCTGCTGGCGTACTTCGCCATCATGTGGGGCGGTGGATACCTCTTGGGGGCCGCGCTCAACTTGGGCTATCAGCGCACAACCACGCTGGCTTTCACGGCTGCCGGCAACAACTTTGAACTCGCGATAGCAGTTGCGATCGCGACGTACGGGGCGACCTCCGGGCAAGCCCTCGCCGGGGTCGTCGGCCCTCTCATCGAAGTACCAGTGCTTGTCGGCCTCGTCTACGTCTCTCTGGCGTTGCGGCGACGTTTCGCCGCGGATGCTTCGAACGCCGCGCCGGC
>NZ_JCALDG010000130.1:0-392 GCF_059812735.1 Mycobacterium sp. NGS40 | reverse complement strand
CAGGCCAAGCTGGCCGCGGGTGCCTACGAGGCGGCCTTCGTGGCGACGGTGCCGCCGCCCGTCATCGCGGCCAACCGCTCGCTGCTCGCGACATTGATCGCCACCAACATCCTGGGCCAAAACACCCCGGCGATCGCGGCCACCGAAGCCCAGTACATGGAGATGTGGGCGCAAGACGCCGCCGCGATGTACGGGTACGCCGGCTCGTCGGCGACGGCGTCGCAGCTGCAGCCGTTCAGCGAGCCGCCGCAGACCACGAACGACTCCGGTTCGGGGATGCAGGCGGCCGCGGTGGCCCAGTCGAGCACCTCGTCGGGCACCAATACCGCGACACAGGTGTCCCAGCTGGCGGCCGCGGCGCCCGCGGCGACGTCACCAATCAACTTGCCGCC